>JBDTTK010000211.1:0-7140 GCA_039930685.1 Bryobacteraceae bacterium
GACTTCAACTCTGGCGCAATTGCGTCAATCGGAATTGCGCCGGAAAAAGCCCGCCTGGTTGTCGCTTGACGAGGACCCTCGATGACTAAGCTGCTTGTCACCGTCGATATTGTCGTCTTCACGATCCTTGAGCGGACCCTGCACCTGCTGCTCATCAAACGGCTGACTAAGCCCTTCGAGGGCAGGCGTGCATTGCCGGGCGGATTTATCCATGAAGATGAATCGGTGGACGAGGCGGCGATTCGAGAGCTGCGCGAGGAGACGGGCGTCCGCGACGTGTACCTCGAGCAGTTGTATACGTTTGGCGCGCCGAAGCGCGATCCGCGGGGGCGAGTGATCACGGTAGCTTACTACGCGCTGATTCCGCCGACCCACACGCTGCGCGCGGGCACGGACGCGTCCGACGCGGCGTGGTTCGCGGTGGATGCCGTCCCGCCGCTCGGGTTCGACCATCCGAAGATTGTCGCGTACGCGCAGGAGCGTCTTCGCAATAAGCTGAACTACACGAATGTCGGATTCGAGTTGCTTCCAGAGAAGTTCACGCTGACGGAGCTTCAACTGGTGCACGAGGCGATCCTCGGCGAACCGCTCGACAAACGGAATTTTCGGCGCAAGGTAATCCAGAGCGGTCTTCTGCAACCCTTGAAAGAATGGCGCCGGACGGGCAGGAAGCCAGCGCAGCTATTCCGCTTCAAACAGCCATAATGCGAGCCCCTGTTACAATCGAGTCGTAAACCCTCCATGACCGTGCACACTCAAACGGCGCGGTTCGATTCGATGGATCTCGATTGCGGCATTCGGCTTCAGCCCGTGGAAGTCGCGTATGAGACCTACGGCGAACTCAACGCAGCGCGCGACAACGCGATTCTTGTTTTGCATGCTTTTTCGGGCGACGCCCATGCCGCGAGCCTCTACGAGGAGAACGGCCAAAAGGGCTGGTGGGACGCCATGATCGGACCCGGCAAGGCGTTCGACACGGACATCTATTTTGTGATCTGCTCGAACGTGCTGGGCGGATGCCGCGGCACAACGGGGCCAGGCTCGATTGATCCGTCAACCGGCACGCCGTTTGGCATGCGCTTTCCAGTGATCACGATCGGCGACATGGTCCGGCTGCAGAAGCAACTCATCGATCATCTCGGGATCCCCAAATTGCTGGCCGTGGCGGGCGGATCGATGGGCGGGATGCAGGCCCTCGAATGGGCGGCTGCGTATCCGGATGCGGTGGCGGCAGCGATTCCGATTGCGGCGACGGCCCGGCACAGCGCGCAGCAGATCGCGTTCAACGAAGTCGGACGTCAGGCGATCATGGCGGATCCGGACTGGCAGAATGGCGACTATTACGGCAAGGCCCGTCCGGCGCGCGGACTCGCCGTGGCGCGGATGGTGGGCCACATCACCTACATGAGCGATCAGTCGATGCGCGAGAAGTTCGGGCGCAGGCTGCGCAACAAGGACGCGTTCGGGTTCGATTTCTCGGTTGACTTCGAAGTGGAGAGCTACTTGCGCTATCGCGGATCGCAGTTCGTGGATCGCTTCGACGCGAATTCGTATCTTTACATCACCAAAGCGATGGACTATTTCGATCTGACGGCGAGCCGCCGGTCGCTGGCCCAGGTCTTTGAAGGCGTGAAGACGCGGTTTCTGGCGCTGAGTTTCACATCGGATTGGCTGTACCCGAGCTATCAGTCGCAGGAGATCGTGAACGCGCTACGCTCACGAAATTGCGACGTGGCGTATTGCGAGCTGGAATCGGACTACGGCCATGACGCGTTTCTGTTGGAGTCGGCCGAACAGACCGAGATCCTACGCGGATTCCTGAAGAGTACTCACGTTTGATGGCGCGAAGGATCTGATGCCACAGTTTGTTCAGGAAATCCTCGGCCGCCGCGACTACGCCATCATCAGCGAGATTGTCGAGCCGAAGTCACTGGTGCTCGATCTCGGATGCGGCGAAGGTGAGTTGCTCGCCTGGCTGCGCGAGAACAAGAACGTGCAGGCGCGCGGCGTCGAGATTTCGCCGTCAAAAGTGCAGAAGGCGATCGCGCGTGGCGTGTCGGCCTACCAGGGAGATATCGAGGACGCGATCGCGGGCTATCAGGACGGCGCGTTTGATTACGTCATCCTGAGCCAGACGCTGCAGGAAACGCGGGCTCCTCTCGAGGTGCTGCGAGGTATGCTCCGAGTCGGACGCCGGTGCATTGTCGCGTTTCCGAACTTCGGCCACTGGCGGGTCCGGTGGTCGCACATGGTCAGCGGGCGAGCTCCGCAGACGGAACTGTTTCCGCACTCCTGGTATGACTCGCCGAACATCCATTTCCTGACCATCGGAGATTTCGAGCTACTCGCCCAAGATGCGGGCTGGCGCATCGAGAAGCGGGTGTTCCTAAGCGGTCAACGAGCGGTTAAATGGCGTCCGAACCTAATGGCGGAAATGGCCGTGTACTTGTTCAGTCGCTGAGGCGAGACACGAACGAGTTGTGCCGTGGGCCGATCGACAACTACCGATTGCGGCCTCGCCCCTGCAGTCCTACGATCCGGCCGTAGGTAGGAGGGCGTTGCGCGATAACCGAATCCCGAGAACCCTCCGCTCTGAACGCTTCTAACACGTTTCGGACATCGGCTTCGGTTGGAAGCCCGTGTGCCAAACGCCGGCGCTTGCCACGCCCGATTTCCTTGCGACCCCAAACCTCGTAACCAACCATCGCGTTTCGCTGTCGGGTAGACATGCGTGTCTTAGTCAACGGGCGGCAGGCTCATTCACTGAAATTGGCGTGCCAGCGACCAGCGAGTATAGAACGTCAGAGTCCAAGTCGGCGCCATTTGGCCACGTCACGACTTTGAATTCCGGATGAACCGCGACGCGGGCGAAGTATTGGGCATCTTTCAAGGGCGCGAAGACACCAGAGAATTCGAGATGCGGACGCAGATCGATTTCACCTTGGAGTCCGTCGTCAAACCGCAGCCAGAGGCGGTGTCCATCAAGCGGCCGAACTTCGATCACGTCTTTCAACATTCGGTCCTAATCGAGCGGAGCAATCGAGGAAAGGTGCTCATGGCGTCGCGCTCTTCTCCAATTGTCCAACAGTTCCAATCGATGCAAGTTGGTCCATTCGCCAATCAGCGCCAGTGCCCTGGCGGACAAGGCGCCATCCAGCAGGTCCGACGCCTCGATGTCGATCGTTGCTTTCTGAGCGCCGTAGCGAACGTGAAAATGCGCCGGTTCATGGTCGTTGTAGTACATCGTGATAAGCATGCCCAAGAAGCGGCTAATCTCAGGCACTAACGCACCAGTTTCAGCGCGCGGCGGAACAAGGGCTCGAAGCCATTGTCTTCGCCATCCCGCTTCGCTTTCCGCACGGCTTCCTCAGCCTGGGCCCGTGTACTGCCGAAGTTCATCAAGGCGCTGGCGACATCGTCGTCGACGGGATCGAGGACAGGCCGACCCGCTGCCGTTGCGGCGGCTTTCGCGGCGACGCCAATGAGATCGAGCTTGTCGCGTAACTCGAGCACAATGCGCTCGGCGGTTTTCTTTCCGACGCCGGGGATTCTGACCAGTGCAGCAAGGTCGCCGGTGCGAATGGCGTTGATCAGCTCTGCGGTAGCCAAGCCAGAAAGAGCAGTAATGGCGAGCTTCGGGCCGATGCCGCTAACGCCGATCAGTTTCTCGAACAGACTCTTTTCCTCGGAAGTCGTGAAGCCGAAGAGCGCGATGGCATCCTCGCGGACGTGCGTGTGGATGCGGAGCTTCACCTCGTGGCCAAGTTCGGGAAGCGACGAGAATGTCGACACGGGAATCGCGACGTCGTAACCGACGCCGTGGGCGTCGACGATCGCCTGGTTCGGATGTTTCTCGAGAAGAATCCCACGAAGATGCGCAATCATGTTTTGCTGGAAGAGGAAAGGCTACTAGAAGAATACGATGTCACGGCGGCGCTTTTTCGTGGAGGGGGTCCATCGCGGCCAGGCGGAGTTGACGGGAGAAGAGGCGAAGCACCTGACTCGCGTGCTGCGCGTCGAGGTGGGCCAACACTACGAGATCTCGGATAACGAGCGCGTCTGGCTGGCGGAAGTCGAGTCGGCGCGGAAGGAGCACGTCGTTTTTCGCGTGATGGAGCCGGTGGAACTCCGACCCGAATCGGTGGCGATCCATGTGTACGCCGCGATCATCAAGTTCGACCATTTCGAATGGATGATTGAAAAGGCGACGGAACTGGGCGCAGCCAGAATCATTGCGGTGATTGCGACCCGCACCGAGCATGGGCTTGAGCGCGGGGCTGTCAAGCGCGTCGAGCGTTGGCGGCGGATTGCGCTCGAAGCAAGTCAGCAATCGCGCCGCGACCGGCTGCCTGAGATCGCCGAGGCTATGACGTTTCGCGCGTCGCTGAAAGCGGAGGCGGACGTGCGGCTGGTGCTCGATGAGGCGCGTACCGGCGTTCCGCTGCTGGCGGCGCTTCCGCCTAGGCTGCAGGCCGCAGATACGGTCGCGTTGCTGATCGGCCCGGAGGGTGGATGGACGGATGAAGAGCGGGCTGGGTTCGGTCCGGCGGGCTGGCGCGCGGTATCGCTCGGTCCGTTAATTTTGCGGGCGGAGACTGCGGCGATGGCGGCAGTCGCGGTCGTGAGCGCGGCGTGGGAGTCCGCTGTCCGAGTTTGAATTTTCTCAGGCCGGAGCCGCAGAAAGTCGCGTCTCCTCAGCGCAGGCATGAAGGAGCCGGCGACCAAACAGGACTTGATCGGACTGGGTCGGAAGTAAGCTCCACCCTGCTTCGGCCGCGAACTACGTGGGCAATTCCGGTGTTCCTGCTCGGTGGTATTCTGCGGGTGCCATGGCTTGGCGCAAGAATCTCTGCCGGCTCGGTGTGGGCATCGCCGCTGCGTCGTTGACGTTCGCGTTCCAGCGGGAATGGCGCGTCTACCGCAGCATGGAGCCGTACGACAACGTCGAGACGCCCTCCGACTACCGCGAGCACTCGGAATGGATCTTTGCGCGGCTGATGTATCCCAATCATCCGGAGGCCCGGTTCACGCGCTATGGACGCTTCGGCGGCGTGCCGGACTGGCGCGAAGGCGGCACGAGTTGGACCCAGGATTATCCTCGGGCCGATCGTCATTTTGTGCAGGCAATGCGAAGGCTGACCCGGGTGCACGCGCGTTCGGTTGAACAGCCGGTGAATCTCGACGACGGCGACGACGTCTATAACTGGCCGTGGATGGCGGCCGGCGAGATGGGCGACTGGCTGTTGACGGATGCGCAGGCGAAGAAGCTGCGCGACTACCTGTTGCGCGGCGGCTTCGTGTACATGGACGACTTCTGGAACGATGACGAATGGGAGCGCTTCATGGATTCGATGAAGCGGGTGTTCCCGGACCGGCCGATCGTCGAGATCGAGGACAGCGATCCGATATTCCATGTCTTATACGACCTGAAGGATCGCTATCAGATTCCTGGTCAATGGTCCTTGCGCGGCGGTGGAATGGCGCGGCGCGCGCAGGGTACGGTTCCGCACTGGCGGGGCGTCTACGATGATCACGGCCGTCTGATGATCGCAATGACCTTCAACAGCGATGTAGGCGATTCCTGGGAGTGGGCGGACGATCCGCGTTACCCGGAGAAGTTCTCCGCGCTCGGGATTCGGTTGGGCGTAAATTTCGTGATTTACTCGATGACGCATTAGGGCGCCACAACCGCCTGATCCACCCCATTCCGGCCTAAAGCTTTTCCCTGAGCCGGCCGAACAATTCTCCAGGGAGGACCTGGAACGTGCCTAGCATTGCCATGTTCGTTGGCAGCCTGTTGTCCATGGTGACCTACTGCGCTTTGTTCGTAGGGGTTTGGAAGATTTTTCAGCTGGGCAGCGAACTCAATGAAGTGAAAGAGTTGCTCAAAGATATTAAGCGGAACAGTAATCCTCTCGACGCGCCCGCCGCGCCGGCGGCGGAAGCCGCCTATCGTCCGCCGGATCTAGCGGCGTTGGCCGCCGAGATGGATCTCGAGGACAGGGCCTATGAAGTACCGGCCGACAAGATCACCGTCCTCGATCCGCCACGCTAAGTCCCGCTAAACGGCGCGAACAACTGCGCTGACCGGCTCGGAACCAACCGGGATCATCGTAAACAGAGGGGCACTCTTGTTTCGCTTTGCCGTGATGGCTCCGACGCGCAAGACGGCCATGTCGCCTGAGGTTTTGTTCAGCACGAGCGCGAACTGATCATCCGGCGTGATCGTGATGTAGCAAGGCTCAGTGCCGACCGAGACCGCCGCGATCACACGCAGCGTGTCGATATTCAGGATACTGACGTCGCCCGATTTTGGGCTGGCCACAAACAAATACTGCGGATCGCCACTTGCGGCCATCTCCCCAGGAGCGCGCCCCGCGAGGACCGTGCCCGACACCTCAGCGCGATACGGGTAAACGACTACGACGCCGTCGGAGCCTTCACCCGTGATAAACAGCTGGCCGCCGTCCGAGTTGAAACAAAGCCGGTCGGGGCGGACAGCAAGCGGCAAGTGAACGATAAGCTGCCCGCTGGGCGCGTCGTACAACGACAGCAGACGCTGGTCCAGATTCGCCGCGATCAGCGTGCGGCTATTGAACTGAAATCGAACTTGCCCAATGGCTCCACCGCTGCTCATCACGTCGCCGCAGCGTCGCTGCTCCAGATCGATGAGGGCCAGCCCTGCGGCGCCGAAACCGACAGCCGCGGTTTTTCCGTTCGCCGCCACGTGAAACGTCGTGGGCGTCGCTGGAAGCAAGATTTGGGCTTGCACGTCGAGGTTCGCGAGTCCAAGGCGGACGAGCTTTTTCGACTCCGGCGCGAGCACCCAAAGCGCGGATTCGTCCGGCGACAACTGCATCCCGGAGGCGCGTCCAGCCGGTCGAGCGGTTCTTGCGACGGCGAGCGTGTCTGTTCGAATTTCGTGAACCATTCCGGTTTCGGGTGTGAGCGCGTAAACGGCTGCCCGCCGGAGCGGAGCGGCAACCTGAGTCGGCGCGGCGTCGAGCCGGACATGGCGCGCGACGGCGAAGGCGTTCAGGTCCACGACGGCGACCGCGTGTCCTGTCCGATTGGCTACAAATGCGTATCCTGGGAACCCGGTCCCCGGCTTCCGGGCGCAACTCGTGATCGCGATGGGTG
>JBDTTK010000212.1:0-7139 GCA_039930685.1 Bryobacteraceae bacterium
CCAACGGAAACGGCATTGCCAACGAACGGGCCGACGTTGTCCCCGGCGTAGACCCCACGCCGTCGAACAAGGATCTTCCAACCCGCATGTTCAACATCGCCGCCTTCGCCGCGCCCAAGGCCGGCACGGTCGGCAACAGTGCCCGCAATATTCTGCGCGGCCCGGCCGCTCTCAACACGGACTTCTCGCTGTTCAAGAATTTCAAGATTCGCGAGCGCATGAACCTCCAGTTCCGCTGGGAAACGTTCAACCTGTTCAACACTCCTCAGTACAACCAGCCTGGGAGCACCTTGAGTTCGCCCGCAACCTTCGGGCGCAGTTTCAGCACCATCAGCACGATCGGCGGCTTCACTTCGAACCGCCAAACGCAACTCGCCCTCCGGCTCAACTTCTGACGAGGCCGGACGCTCAAACACGCGCTAACGCGCGTCGCCGGTTACGATGAATACGGCGTAGAACGCCACGTAGCCGGAGCAATCCGGTCGTGGAGAATTTGAACGAATGCACTGGACAGTCCACCGGAACACCTTCCTCGCCCTCGCGGTGATAGCGCCGGGCCTTCTCGCCGCCGATCGCCCCACCTTCTCAAAAGACGTCGCGCCGATCCTGCAAAAGCGCTGCCAGCAGTGCCACCGCCCTGGTGAAGTGGCGCCAATGCCGTTCCTCACTTATCAGCAGACGCGGCCTTGGGCCAAAGCGATTCGCAGCGCCGTGCTGAGCGGGAAGATGCCGCCCTGGTTCGCGGACCCTCATTTCGGCAAGTTTTCGAACGACCTCTCGCTCGTGCAACGCGAAATCGACACGCTCGTAAAGTGGATCGACGGCGGCGCGCCCGAAGGCGATCCCAAGGATCTTCCTCGCCCCGTCGCGTTTGAAGACGGCTGGAACATCGGGAAACCGGATCTCGTCGTCGAACTCCCCAGGCCCCTGCCGGTTCCAGCTACTGGAACGCTCGACATCGTCTATATCGTCGTGCCGTGCAATCTCAAGGAAGACCGCTGGGTGCAGATGGCGGAGATCCGTCCCGGCAACCGCGCCCTCGTCCATCATGTCAATGCCTTCGTCCGCGGACCGGACTCCCCTGCGATGCGCAAGCAGGCGTACGGTGGACCGTACATTCCGCCAAAGCTTCCGGTCACCGCCGCGCAGAAAGCCCAACCCATCAGCGACGTCCTTGTCGACTACGTACCCGGCCGGATCTCTAAGTCCTGGCATCCCGGCCAGGCGAAGTTCCTCGCCGCCGGGTCCGATCTCATTCTTCAGATTCACTACCAGACCAACGGCAAGGCCGGCACGGACCGCACCAAGGTCGGTCTGGTCTTCGCCAGGACGCCTCCGCGCGAGCGCGTCATTTCAGCCGTTGCGAAGAACTGGGACTTCGAAATCCCCGCGGGCGCGGCCGATCACGAAGTGCATTCCGGTGTCGAACTCGCTACCGACGTCACTCTCGTCAGCCTGCAGCCGCATATGCACTACCGCGGACGCAGCTACGAGTACAAAGCGATCTATCCCAGTGGCGAGTCCGAAGTCCTCCTAAAAGTGCCCAACTGGGACTTCAACTGGCAAATGACTTACGCCCTCGCGGAGCCCAAGGTGCTTCCGCGCGGCACTCGCATCGAATGCACCGCCCACTACGACAACTCGGCAAACAATCCGTTCAATCCGGATCCCGCCAAGGTCATTACCTACGGCGAGCAAACCTGGGACGAAATGATGAGCGGCTGGATGGAAGTCGCCGTCGAACCCGGACACGACCTTAAGAAGATCTTCGTATTGAAGCCTCCGCCCGCAGGCGAAAACTAGCACGGCCACGGGAAAGCAACAGCGGAGCCTCCATGTCCAGGCGAATCCGACGCGTCCGCAGAAATCGTTTCTCGTATTGAAACCTAACGCCTCGCGCATCGGCGCAACTCGATTAGGCGAACTAGCATCCGAAGCCGCTAATTCGCCTGTTTCTTTAATCTTTCCGGCCGCACAGGCCGAACCAGCGGTTTTGACGAATGAACCCTGCCGGTCGCTCCAAGATTTCGTTTGGCGGTGGCCTTCAGGACGCATACTCTGAAGTTAGCGGCGGAACGTCTCCGCGATTTCGGCCTATGCGACTTCTGTGCGCCCTGTTTTCCACCACTTTCGCTATGCTGGCCGCGTCCGCGCCGGTGTCCTATCACAAGGACATGGAGCGGCTCATCCAGAAGCATTGCCAGGAATGCCATCGCCCTGGCGAGATCGGTCCCATGCCTTTGCTGACATTTCAACAGGTCCGGCCATGGGCAAAAGCCATCAAGGCTGCCGTTCTCAACCGCAGCATGCCGCCGTGGGACGCAGATCCGCACTATGGAGTCTTCTCGAACGACCGATCAATGTCCGAGCGCGAGATCAAGTCCATCGTCGCCTGGGTCGACGCCGGAGCGCCCGAAGGCAGTCTCGCCGAGGCTCCCAAGCCCCGCACGTTCGCCGCGGGCTGGCGAATGGGCAATCCCGACATCGTCTTCGAGATGCCCAAGGAGTTTCATGTCCCGGCCAGCGGAACCATCCCCTACCAATGGATCAAGATTCCCAGCGGATTCAAGGAAGACACCTGGATTGAAGCCATCGAAGTCCGGCCGGGCAACCCGGCAGTGCTGCATCACGCCGTCGTTTATGCCAGGGAACCCGAAGTAGAGTACGGGATGAAAGCGCCTTATGGCGAGTTCTTCCTGAATCCCATCGACAACCTTGCCGAATTCCGGAGCCAGGCCCACAACATGTTTTCGACGACGCTCCAGCCGGAGCATCTTCAAGTCTTCGCGCCCGGCGCGGATCCCATCGTTCTCAAACCCGGCCAGGCCCGGCTCATTAAGGCCGGCGCCGATATCATTTTCGAGATGCACTACACGACGAACGGCAAAGCGCAATCTGACCGCAGCCGCGTCGGACTCATCCTCGCCAAGAAGCGTCCCCTCGAACGCGTCCGAACGATACGTCTGAATAACGGGGTGCCCATTTCGATCCCGCCTGGCGAGGCCAACTACCGCCTTGAATCGCGCGTCGAAGCACTCGACAACCTCAAGATCGTTTCCTTCATGCCGCATATGCATCTGCGCGGCAAGGCTATGGAGTTTCGCGCAACGTATCCGGACGGCAAGACAGAAGTGCTGCTCAGCGTCCCGCGCTACCGTTTCCAGTGGCAGATGACCTACTACCTCGCGGAGCCGAAGGTTGTTCCCAAGGGGACGGTGCTGACCTGTGTCGCCGTGTACGACAATTCCGCGAATAACCCCAACAACCCGGACCCCACCAAGCGCGTGCCGGGCGGCCTCCAGAGCTGGGAAGAGATGATGGCCGGGTTCGTGGACTTCGCCATCGCACCTGCCCAGTCGCTCGACTTGTTCCGCAACGCGCCGACTCCTGAATCCGGCGCCGCGCCTGCGGACGGCCGGCGGTAACGCAGTCGACGCTTCTTATCGCTGTCGCGGTACCTTGCTAGCGTAGTGGTGGCCCCCCTAGGACGCCTGATTGTGCGATTCGAAGACAGTGACGATTGGGCCTCGGCAGCGTGTTGGAATCCGGCGACGCTTTCTGGAACTGGGCTCCGCCTTCTTACTGACCGCCGCCGGATTTGACCTCCGCGGCCTTTGTGGGCGCGGGTCCGAAGACTTGCGGAACTTTGGCCACTGGATCTATGGCGACTTCCATGAAGCCATTGAGCATCTCTTCCCATGTCTGTTCGCCGTAGTGAACGTCGACGTTGGGATCGGGGTTGTCCGGGTTGTTCGGCGAGTTGTCGTAGTGACCGATGCACTCAATGATCGTGCCTTTGGGCAGCAGCTTCGGCTTGGCGAGATAGTAGTTGATCTGCCAGTGGAAGTCGTAATTCGAGACTTTCAGCAACGACTCCGTCTCGCCGGTTGGATAGATGGCACGGTACTCGAAATCCTTGCCGCGAACGTGCATGTGCGGGAGCATCGCGACCAGCTTCGTGTCATTCAGGAGCATCGCCCGCGCCTGGACTTTCGCGTTGTTGTCACGAGCGGGGAGCGTGAAGTGGACGTTGTAGACCAAGGCTCCGCGGACGCGCTCGGCGGGCGGCTTGCCGGCGAAGACGAAGCCGACTTGCGTGGTATCTTCCGCCTTCGTGCCCGTGGTCGTCGTGTAGTGCATCTGGAGCATGATGTCGGAACCGGCTTTAATCAGGCGCGCCTGGCCGGGTTTGAGAGGCTTTGCGATGGTTCCGGGGACGTAGACTTCGAGCAGTTCGTCGTCCGAATCGCGGCCGAACATGGCGGGCTCCTGACCGGCGGCAATCTGCGCGCGGTGGCCCGCCTCGACGTCGATCGCCACGTACTCGCCTTCTTTCAGAATCTTGCGGAACGGCGAAGTTGGGGAGAGGGTGGTGGCGTTGATGTGATGAACGACCGTCCGGTTGCTCGGACGCACTTCAATGCCGGTCACCCATTTGTCTTCGGTGAATCCGGTAGGGATGCGGAGGTACTGGTAAGGGATCGTGCCGGTGGCCGGAACTTGGAACGGCTTGGGAACCGTGACGATGGCGTCGGGCTTGCCGATGTGCCAGCCGTCGGTGAAATCGAGAGCCTTGGGCGCGTCTTTGGGATCACCTTCCCTGGTGCCGGACTCGACCCAGGCGTTGATCACGTCGATGTCGCTTTGGGGCAACGCGCGATCGTTGGCGAAATGACCGATCTGCGGGTCCGCGAACCACGGCGGCATTTTCTTTTGCAGGATCGCGCTGCGGATGGCCTTGGCCCAGGGGCGCGCTTCCCTGTAGCTCATCAGGGACATCGGTCCGATGTCGCCGGGGTGATGGCAAGTCTGGCAATGCTTCTGGAGGAGGGGTTCGACGTCTTTGTGAAACGTCACCGACGGCGCGGCGGTGAGAGCGGACACGCTAGCCACGGCGATCGAGATTTGGGACTTCCAATGCATTCGAGGCTCCGGTGAGGATTCGCCTTCATCGTACCGGCGCTGCGCCCGGTTCGCAATGAAAAGGAGAGCCTGGACCGGGAGGTTCACTCATCGAAACGTGAAGGATTTCTCCCACTTATTACTAAGGAGTTGCTCTGCATGGTGTTTGGCTGTCTTGTCGACGATCCCGCGGCAAGCCGACGGCTTGTTTAGGGGCACGGGTAGAGTTCGCGAGCAGAAACGACCGGACCGGTGTTTTCGTGATGCGAAACAGGACGGATGGTTATTGCGATGGGCGGTGCCGCAGCGTTTCCGGCGGTCCAGTGGGGTTCGGGTTTCAAGATGCGAATCAGCCCGCGGACAGGCGAGTGGAGCTAATCCGGCATTCCGTGGTGTGCGGCATTGAAAACTAAAGGGTTGTGGAAGTCCGCGGCGGGTGGGATTTCACCCGATGAAATTCACAAAATAGCCTCCAATTGGTGTTGCGAAGGGGAATCCGGGAGCCTATAGTGATCGCAGCGGCGGACACTTGTGACGGAGATGGATCCGCATTTCGGTGGAGGATGAACATTATGGGCGCGAATTGGAAGACAATCCTTGCCGTTCTGGGGACGGCAGGCTTTGCGACGCTTGCGGTTGCGGTGACTCCGGTGACGTTCCATAAAGACATCGAGCCGTTGCTGCAGAAGCGCTGCCAGACTTGCCATCGGCCGGGCGAACCCGCGCCGATGTCGCTGCTGAGCTACAAGGAAGCGCGTCCATGGGCCAAGGCGATGAAAACGGCGGTGCTGACGAAGAAGATGCCGCCGTGGTTCCCGGATCCGCATTTTGGCAAGTTCGTGGACGACCGGACGCTTTCGCAAGAAGAGATTGGGAAGCTGGTGGCGTGGGCGGATGCGGGGGCTCCGGAAGGCGATCCGAAAGACGCTCCCAACCCGCTGGTGTTTACCGACGGATGGCTGATGGGCGAGCCGGACGTCGTGATCGAAATGCCGAAGGCGTTCCATGTTCCGGCGAGCGGCAAGATCCCTTACCAGTACATCGCCGTGGCGACGAATTTCAAGGAAGACCGGTGGGTGGCGTCGGCGGAAATCCGTCCGGGCAACCGGGCGGTGGTGCACCACATCCAGGCGCTTTCGATTCCGAATAGCCCGGCGTTTAAGACGCGGCTCGGCGAAAGCAAGGTGGGCGAGTTTCTGGACGCCGACGCCATCGACCGGCGCACGATCGACATGACGAACGCGGTGCTGGCGGGCAAGACGACACGAAACCAGTTCGATTCGGGGCTGACCTCCGATTACATCCAGGGCTACACGCCGGGCAGCGTACCGCTCGATCTGAAGCCCGGCGAAGCCAAGCTGATCAAGGCGGGTTCGCTGATCCTGTTCCAGTTGCACTACACGGCGTCCGGCAAGGAGATGACGGACCAGAGCCGCGTAGGGCTGATTTTCGCCAAGGAGCCGCCCAAGATGCGGATCCATACGGTGAACGTGCAGAACTTCGCGTTTACAATTCCGCCCGAGGCGGACAACTATCCGGTAGTAGCCAGGGCGCGCCTGAAGAACGACACGACGATCGTCACGCTGCGCCCGCACATGCACTTCCGCGGGAAGGATTTCGAGTATCGAGCGATCTATCCGACGGGCGCGTCCGAGGTGTTGCTGCGGATTCCGAAGTGGGATTTCAACTGGCAGATGACGTATACGCTCGAGACGCCGAAGACGCTGCCAAAGGGCACGATCATCGAGGTAGTGGGCCACTTCGACAACACGGCGAACAATCCGTTTAATCCCGATCCGAAGGCGCTGGTCGTGTACGGCGAGCAGACTTGGAACGAGATGCTTGGTGGGCTGATCGATGTCGCGCTCGATCCGAAGTCCGGGAACGTCGAGTTGTTCGAGACGGTTCCGGAGAAGGCGAGCAGTCCGACGGGCGCGTTGCGGTGAATCGGACTCTCGCCGGCGTCTCAATCCTTGACAGTGAGGGACAGAACTCTGGCTTGCCATGAGCCTGTTCGTTAGTTCGTCAATCTGTATCGAGCAGCTTCGCCCGATCTGCTGATAGCCCAGTTTGAGTTCCAACCGGAGGCGCAGGACCTCCTGTCGTTATGGCATGGACAGTTCTCCGCACCTGAAATACCGGCCTGGTTTCCCGGATCGTTTTGGTTCCATCGAAGACGCTTGCGGTTTCTGCCAATCCTTCTTTCAGTGGTACAACCACCAGCATCATCATTCCGG
>JBDTTK010000213.1:0-7111 GCA_039930685.1 Bryobacteraceae bacterium
ACAATGATGCTGACGATTCCGCCGATCAAGCCGAACAATGGCGGCAGGAAGCGGTCGTCCGGATCGAGGTTCGCGAAGCTGGCAAGTCCGGCCAGGCCGCCGAAGATTCCGAGCACGGCGATCGCTCCGAGAATCCCGATTCCACCCATGCAGATGTTCAGGATCGCGACGATTTTGACATGCCGTTCCATACCGTCCTCCTTTGCCCATAAGAATATACGAGCATCGCGAGACAAAAGTTCTATTGCATGAAGCCCTATGAGAATATAGGGGGCTTGGGCGCCACCCAATCGGCGGCCCGGGAGGAGCGAAAAACGGCGTATGGCGACCTTGACGAGCGAAGAACGAGCACATTTGACGGAGCGATTGGAGCAGTCGCGGGACCTGTTTCTTCGATCCATCGACGGGCTAACGCCGGCGCAATGGGCGTTCAAGCCGTCGGAGGAGGAGTGGTCGGTTGGCGAGTGCTCCGACCATGTTCTGTTTATCGAGAATCTGACCTTCGGCCTGGTAACGGAGAAGATCTTCAGAAGGCCGGCGGAGCCGGAGAAGGCCGCCGAGGTGGCCGGTAAAGAGCGGAAGCTGGAGCGGGCCGTTCCGGACCGTTCGACGAAGGTAAAGATGCCGATCAAAGCCGAGCCGACCGGATGCGCCGAGTGCCCGGAGACGCTGGCGGCCGCATTTCAGGACGCGCGGCAGAAAACGCTCGATTATGTGGTGACGACGGATAAGCCGTTGCACCATCATTTTGCGCCGCATATGATTTTCAAGGATCTCGATGGCGCGCAATGGCTGCTGATGATGGCGCTGCATGCCGAACGGCACGTACATCAGATCGAAGAAGTAAAGGCAAACCCGGCTTATCCGTCAGCCTAAGGACAGCTTTCTTATGAATCCACTTGTTTCCCTGACGCGCGACGGCGATGTCGCGATCATCACGATCAACAATCCGCCGGTGAATGCGCTGAGCCCGGGCGTTCCGGAAGGCATCGCGGAGGCGATCCGCGAGATCGCGCAGGACGACGCCGTGAAGTCCGCGGTGCTGATCGGCGGCGGGCGGACGTTCATCGCGGGCGCCGACATTCGCGAATTCGGAAAGATCACCGGCGGCGCGAAAAAGGCCGAGATCGGGCTGACGGATTTTCTGATCGAGATGGAGGACTGCCCGAAGCCCATCGTGTGTGCGATCCACGGCACGGCTTTCGGCGGCGGCCGCGAAACGGCAATGGGCGCGCACTATCGCGTCGCGGTGGAATCGGCGCAGGTCGGCCAGCCGGAAGTGAAGCTGGGCTTGATTCCGGGCGCGCACGGCACGCAGCGGCTACCGCGTCTCGCCGGAGTCGAGAAGGCGCTCGCAATGTGCTGGAATGGCGATCCGGTAAAGGCGAAGGATGCGCAGGCGTGCGGCATCGTCGACAGGATCGTGGAGGGGGATCTGCTGGCGGGGGCGGTCGCGTTCGCGAGAGAGTTCGCCGGGAAGCCGGCACGGAAGACCCGCGAGCGGAACGAGAAGCTACAGGCGGACGATGCCGTGTTCGCGGCGGCGCGCGAAGCGGCGTCCAAGAAGATGCGCGGCGTGATGGCGCCGCAGAAGGCGATCGACGCGGTTGAGGCCGCGGTGAAACGTCCGTGGGCTGAAGGGATAGGGATTGAAGGCAAGCTGTTTCAGGAGTGCCTGTTTAGCGACCAGTCGAAGGCGCTGATTCACGTTTTCTTCGGTGAGCGCGAGGTCGCGAAGATTCCCGACGTGCCGGCGGATACGCCGGTGATTCCGGTAACGAGCATTGCCGTAATTGGCGCGGGCACGATGGGCGGCGGCATTGCGATGGTGTTCGCGAACGCCGGCATTCCAGTGCTGCTCAAAGAAACCGAGCAAGCGGCTCTCGATCGCGGAATGGCGACGATCCGGAAGAACTATGCCAACTCGGTCGCGAAGGGACGATTCACCCAGGCGGCGATGGATGAGCGCATGGCGCGGATCACTCCGCAACTTGGCTGGGACGGGTTCGATCAGGTGGATATGGTGATCGAGGCGGTCTTCGAGGGGATGGCGCTCAAGAAGGAGATCTTCGGCCACCTGGACAAGATTTGCAAACCAACGGCGATTCTGGCGTCGAACACTTCGACGCTAAGCATCGATGAGATTGCGTCGGCGACGTCGCGTCCGGAGATGGTGATCGGGACGCACTTCTTCAGCCCGGCAAATGTAATGCGGCTGCTCGAGATCGTGCGAGGCGAGAAGACTTCGAAGGAAGTCATCCAGACCTGCATGCAGCTCTCAAAGAAGGTCGGCAAGATCGGCGTGCTGGTGGGTAATTGCCGCGGGTTCGTGGGCAATCGCATGTTCCATCCGTATCGGCGCGAAGCCCAGTTCATGGCGGAAGAAGGCGCGCCGGTCGAGGCGATCGACAAGGCGATGTACAAATTCGGCATGGCGATGGGCCCGCTTGCGACGGGCGATCTGGCGGGTCTCGATGTGGGCTGGCGAATCCGCAAGGAGTTTAAGCACACGGAACTGCCGGACGTCCGCTATCCGAAGGCGGAAGACGCGCTATGCGAGATGGGCCGGTTCGGCCAGAAGACGAAGGCGGGATGGTACAAGTACGACGAGAACCGCAAGGCGTCGCCGGATCCGGTGGTAGCGGAAGTTCTGCAGAAAGTGGCGGCGGAGAATCCGATTCCGCAGCACGCGATCGACGAGCAGGAGATCGTCGACCGGCTCCTTTACGCGCTGGTCAACGAAGGCGCCCGGATTCTCGAAGAGGGACTGGCGCTGCGATCGGTCGACATCGACATCATTTACCTGAATGGCTACGGCTTCCCGGCGCATCGCGGCGGTCCGATGTTTTACGCGGACCTGGTCGGCCTAGATACGGTGTACGCGCGCATTTGCGAGTTCGAGAAGCAGCACGGGTATTGGTGGCGTCCGGCGCCGCTGCTAAAGAAGCTGGCGGAAGAGGGTGGAGCGTTCGGGAAGTGGCGGCGGAGTTAGGTTGCGATCGTAGTCGCGTGACTCGCGGACGTCAAAGACGGCGACATTATCGATCACGGCGCCCCATCCGGACGGGCCGGCGGGCGTAAGGCTGCGGAACTCGAGGCGTGTGGTTTCCGCCTTCGCGGTGAACATCCAGCGATCGAGGGTCCACCCCATCTGCGATGCGTTCTTGCACGTCGAAGCTGAAGTCCTTCGATTCGCCGGGCGGCCGACACGCGAAGAGGTCTTTCTGGTGTAACGATGCGCTGCGGCGCAGGTAACCGTTCTGATGAACTCCCGCTATCTTCTTGCTGTTCTTTTCGCCGCATCCGCGGTTGCCCAGCCCGCGCCCGAGCGAACTGTCGAGGGCAACCGCCTGATTTCGAAGTCGCTGCCCGCGGCGACGATCGAGGTCGCAAAAGGATTCCGCTACTTGGGGGTCCGCGTTTTTCCGCTGTATGGTGTAGCGATCGCCGAGATGCACGTCTTCGCCGAACCCGACTCCGCGGGGAACGTCAAGCGGTTCCTGTGGTTCCAATTCGAGCACTATACGCCGGATAACTCGAACACCTACGGGTACGTCGCCGAGAGGACCACGACTTTGGGGCCACTCTCGTTTCTCTATGACACGACGCTGTTCACGGATTATATTGCGCGCCCGGCGCGGCCCAATTCGGACTCGGCGGAGTTCAAAGGCCTGATGGAAAAATCAGGGATGACGGGTCCGGCGGCGACGGCGCGGATTCGGCTGGTGCATCTTCCGGGCAGCGATCGTCGAAGCGAACTGATGATCATCTACGGCGAGGCGGTGGGGGCTGATCAGCTTCCGGCGGGAATGCCGAACGGAATACAAGCCGACAAAAATCATCCGGAGTGGGGTGCACGGTTGATCAAGGGGTTGCTGGAGGCGGTGAAGCTGACGCAGTAGCGATCCGCGGCGCGGCGGGATTGAAAAGCCACGGCGCCCTTGGTCCGCTCATCAACGCAAGTCTCGGACCTTGCCTCAGCGCCATCCTGCCTTACGCGCGATAATCGTAGCTGGCAGGAGCAGTAGCTGGGCATGTCTGGGCTTTTGAGTAATCGCGTGAGTTCGACCGAGCAGGTTGTCGTGATGGACGCGGCTCTCGATCAGCCAAAACCGCCTACGGGCCTTTATCTGATGGGCATGGCCGGCACCGGCCTGGCGATCTTTGCGTTCTTCGCGGCGCTGGTGGTGGCCTTCGTCTGGCGGTCGCAAACGCGGGATTACTGGACGCCGGTGGAGTTACCCAGTCTGCTATGGGTTTCGAGCGGCGTAATCCTGATCAGTTCCGTGGCCGCGGAATTCGCGCGCCGGTATTTACGGCGGGGGCTGAAGACGCTTTATCGCCGGTGGCTAGGGATCACCGCCGTGTTAGGCATCGCGTTCCTGACGCTGCAGGTGGCCTCGTGGAAGCAACTTGCAGATGAGGGCGCGTTCGTTGTTGAAAATCCGCACGCGTCCTTCTACTACATCTTTACGGGGCTCCACGGCGGTCATTTGGTGCTTGGCCTTAGCGCGCTTCTGCTATTTACATGGCGGGCGTGGCGCACGGACGGGCCCATCAAGCGACGTGAATGGATCGCGTCCACGATCTATTACTGGCACTTTATGGGCGCCTTGTGGATCGGGCTCTTTGTGGTATTACTCGAAGTTCATTAGGTGATTTCCTCCAGCCCGTCGGCATCTCCCGCCGTTCGCGGGCGCTCGTATTTGCTTGAAAGGAACCTGTTTCTGTCATGAGAGAAGCTGTAGTTGTCGCCAGTTCGCGGACGCCGCTGGCAAAGTCCTTCCGCGGTTCGTTCAACATGACGCGCCCCGACGATCTGGCCGCGCATTGCATCAAGGACGTCCTGCGGAAGACCCCGCAATTGGACGTAAAAGAGATTGAGGATGTAGTCCTCGGATGCGCTCAGCCGCATGGCCCGCAAGGGCAGAACGTGGCGAGGATCGCCGCTATGCTCGCCGGGCTTCCCGTGTCGGTTGCCGGTACAACGATCAACCGCTTCTGTTCGTCCGGTTTGCAGGCGATCGCGGTAGCCGCGCATCAGATTATCGCCGAGGGCGTCGACGCGGCGATCGGCGGCGGCACCGAAAGCATTTCGATGACGCCGCGCGATAACGATCCGAACCTCGGCTTGAAAGAGCAAATGCCCGGCATCTACATGGTGATGGGCGATACGGCGGAAGTGGTCGCGAAGCGGTACAACATTTCCCGCGAAGCACAGGACGAGTATTCGCTCGAGAGCCAGAAACGGACGGCGCGTGCGCAGGCGGAAGGATTCTTCGCGGGCGAACTCGCGCCCATGAAGACGACGATGGCGATCTTCGACAAGGCGACGGGCGAGAAGGCCGGCGAGAAGGAAGTGGTTTGCGAGAAGGACGAATGCAATCGTCCGGACACGACGCTCGAAGGATTGCTGAAGTTGAAGCCGCATTTCGACCCGAACAGCGGACAGGGCTCGGTGACTGCCGGGAACGCCTCGCAGCTGTCCGACGGCGCGTCCGCGACGCTATTGATGTCACGCGAGCGGGCGGATGCGTTGGGGTTAAAGTACGGGCTGATCTTCCGCGGCTTCGCGATCGCCGGCTGTGAGCCGGACGAGATGGGCATCGGCCCGGTGTTTGCGATTCCGAAACTGCTGAAGCGCAACGGCCTTACGATCGAAGACATCGACGTCTGGGAACTCAACGAGGCGTTCGCGGTCCAGGTGGTTTACTGCCGCGACCGGCTCGGAATTCCCCAGGAGAAGCTGAACGTCAACGGCGGGTCCGTGGCGATCGGGCATCCGTTCGGGATGACCGGCTCGCGCATGGTCGGAACGCTGATGAACGAGATGGCGCGACGTCCGGGTTCGAAATACGGCATCGTGACGATGTGCATCGGCGGCGGGCAGGGTGCCGCCGGGCTGTTCGAAGCCGTTCACTAGGACAGTAGGCACCTTAATATCAATGATCTGAAGTATGCGTACATTGCTTGGTTGACAATGTACGTATAGAAGAGTACGCTCGAAGTATGAGTGGCACCGCTACGCAGCTACGCAAGGAATTGTTCACGACGCTCGATCGGGTGACTGCCGGCGAATCGGTGGAGATTTCCTATAAGGGGACGACCATCAAGCTCGTGTCGACCGCTGGAAGCAGCAAACTGTCGCGGGCAAAGCGGCAGCATGCGCTCCTCGTGGATCCGGACACGATCGTGGGGTCCGATCGAGATTTGCAGTCGTCCCTCGAACAGAAATGGGCCGAGGACGCGACTAAGCTTTGAGCGCATATCTCGATACGCACGTCGCCGTATGGCTCCATGACGGGCTGATCGAACGGCTGACGATGGAGGCGACGCGGCAGATCGAGGAGAACGAACTGCTGATCTCGCCGATGGTTCTCCTGGAACTTCAATATCTGCTCGACCGCAAGCGAATCGGCGTGGCGCCCTTGCAAATGTATGGATACCTGAACGCGACGTTCGGCATCGGGTTGTGCACCCTGCCGTTTTCCGTGGTCGCGACCGAGGCGCTTTCCGTCGGCTGGACCAGCGATCCATTTGACCGGGTGATTGTGGCGCAGGCGTCGGCGAATTCGGAATCCCGTCTGATCACCGCGGATCGAGAGATCCGCCAACAGTACCGTCGCGCCTGCTGGTAGCCATCTCTCGCCATCGCGGCTTGAACGCAGCACGGCACTCGCTCGTATACTCATGAAGTCCGAGCGAGGGAGGCTGGAATGGATCACGACGAAGCGAAGCCGGACGGGTTCGCGGCAACCGAGCCAGAGCAAGCCGAAGCGCCAGGCGCATTCGAGCGTCCTGCAAAGCCGACTGTACTCGAGCGGCTGCGACGCGCGTGGCGCGCGGTCTCCGACTGGTTCCGCGCTTTTTGGTTGGATGTCCGGCCGTCGGACGCAGCCGGCTACGGCGCGCGCCGAGGTTTTCTAGCGGCTGCCGTGGTGGCCGCATACGTCGGCGGCCGGTTCCTCGAATCCGGCTTCGGCGGCTGGATCGACTACGCATTCGCCTTCCTTGTCGCGGCCCTGGTGATTGGCATTTGCCTGCTGGTCGTGCTGCTGCTGGTGCCGATCGCGCGCAAGCTGCCGCGCCTGACGACCGCAATCGCCGTGGG
>JBDTTK010000214.1:0-7091 GCA_039930685.1 Bryobacteraceae bacterium
GACGTCGGCATCGCCAACGAAGAGGACTGCCAGATGGCGCTCGGAATCGCCGCCAAGTCCGACGTGCACTCCGGAAAGCTCGACGTCGATGCGTATCGCGCATTATGCGAAACCGTCCTCGGGAAGTACCCTACCCTGAAGATGCTCGCGATCACGCTTCGCGAATCGCACAACGCGTCGGCGAACGGCTGGTCCGCCTGCCTTCATGATCGGACGTCCTTCCACGTCAGCCGCAAGTATGAGATCACACACATTGTCGATCGCGTCGGCGGCGGGGATTCATTCGCCGGAGGCCTGATCTTCGGGCTCAACGGAGGGCGGACGCCGGAAGAGGCACTCGAATTCGCCGTCGCGGCCTCGTGCCTGAAGCATTCCATCCCCGGAGATTTCGCCCGCCTGACATCGGCAGAGGTCATGGACTTGATCAAGGGCGGCGGCTCGGGACGAGTGCAACGCTAGTCCGCTAAACAAAGTACGCCGAAGCGCCGATTGGAACCTCACGACTGTTATTGACTTGTAGCCAATTTGTAACATAATTGAAACACGAGGTTCGACATGGGATTCCGGTTCGTTTGTTGCTTTGCCTTGCCGTTCATTGGGGTCGCCCAAAGTAACCGGCCGGCGGACCCGGTTCGCGCCGCCGAGACCGCGCAGATGTCGTTTGACGCCAACAACAAGGCGACGGCGGATGAGTTGAAGGCCCGGTTCGCAAAGTACGAGCACGAGCGATTTACGGAGCGGTTCAACCATCTGATCGACGCCATGCAAGCCTTCACGGAGGAGTACAACAAGGCGCCTGGCGCTGTGTGGCCGCAAAAGAAGGCGGAGGCGATCGAGCAGGCATTCCGCGATCTCCAGAAGACGGAAAGCTGGCGGCGCGCCGCGGCGGCGGGTCAGCTTGCCTCGAGGACCGCGCAGGCTGTCGTCCCCGAACCCACATCGGAAACCGTTGCGCCTCCATCTGGCCGTCAACCGTGATCCTTGGCGCATCGCGCCACGCCTTGCTCCCAAAAAGAAGAAGCGCCGGATCCTAGGATCACGGCGCTTTCTCTTTACTTGCGGGTGGGAGAATTACGGAGCGATGTCGGTCTCGATGACCCAGAATGTCCATTCTTCGGTCCAATCCTCGTCTCCGATGCCGCCGATAAACTTGGCGCTCGGATCGAAGAAGCCGTCGTCCGGCGGAGCGACCCAACCGGTCCGGAAGATCGGGCTGCCGAACAGTCCGGACCAATCCGGATCGCTGTACTGGAACGGCCGCGTGAACAGCGGATCGGCAACCAGAAAGTTCTTGCCGGCTCCGCTGCCTTTCTGGCCCATGGCGAACGACTGGCTGTAGGCGCCGGGAATCTGACCGGCGATCGTGTTGGCCCCACTAGTTCCGATGGCGTTGTTGAAGCAGAGAACGCCGTCCATCTTGACGTTCCCGAGGTCAGCCTGCGCCTGCGTGTTCGCATCGCTGATGTCTACGCAAGGGCTATAGAAGTTCGAAACAACCATGTTGTTGAACGTGCCGCGGCTGCCGCGGCGAAGGAAGATTCCGGGCGCGTTCGCTTCGTCGAACCCTGGATTTCCACTGCCGAGATAGGTCATGTTGTAGAACGTCGGATTGGAGAATGGAGTCGCCGCCTGGTCGTACTCGCTGTTGTCGCCTTCAATACCGCGGTTGCCGGGGGCATCGGGGCTCTGATACATCAGGCCGAACTGCAACCGGCCGGTGAAGCCGAGCTGGAAGTCCGTGAAGTCGTCGGCGCCGAGGCCGCCGACGAGCCACTTGGCGTCCATCGTACCGCCGAACCACTCGAAGGAGTCGTCCTTGCCGTAGATGGCCTGCAGGTGCTCAGCGACCGTTCCCTTACCGCAGCCGCCAAACGTGAAGGAATTCAGTTCGTTGTTCGGCGACAGAATTGTGCCTGCGTACTCGACGCGGACGTAGCGCAGCACTCCGCAGCTATGATTCGGGTCCGTACCGCCGTAGAGGCTATCCGGATTGCCGACCAGTCCTTCGATGTAGAACGTTCCGGCGGCGTTCTTGCAGCCTTCCGGCGGACATACACCGCCCTGCGTGTTGCCTCCGACGTTGATCGGCGCTTTGCCGAGCATCACGAGTCCGCCCCAATCGCCACGCGAACGCTGCCCGAACGGAAGCGAGCTGGTCATGATGATCGGGCGCGACTTGGTTCCGCTCGCGTTGATCCTGCCGTTCTGCGTCACGATGAGCGCGGACGGAGGGGTGGTCCCGGGCTGGCCGACGACGAACGTGCCCGGCTCGATGGTGAGCGTCGCGCCGTTCTTGACGTAGATGATGCCCTTCAAGTCCCATTCCGTATCGTTCGTGAAGGTGCGGTCCGCTGTGATGTCCGCGGCCACGGTTTGGACGCCCTTTACGACTCCAACCTTCATGTAGGCCGACTTAACCACGCGGGTTCCGGTGTAGTCGCGGAGTTGGACGACGATCGTGTGCATGCCCAGTTCGTTGGGCATCGAGATGGCCGGGAACTTTCCGCCGCCGCCGATCAGAACCGCCTTGGACACTTCGGCCATCTGCACGGGCTGGAACCCGGCGGACAGGGTATTTCCGTTGATGTCGGTCGGCGCATCCGTGCCGCCAGGCAGGAAGGTCTTCACGCCGGTCTGATTGTTCTGGCGGTAAACGAAGACCGTATATGGATACAAATCGCCGTTGGTCTTCACCGTCCATTTGAGGGTCAGATTCTGACCGGCCTGGTAGACGTACTTGTCACTCCAGATCCACATCGAAACCTTCGCGCGCGGACCGTTATAGATGGCTGCGGTCCGGGTGTCTGAGACATAGCGCTCCGCGGCGTCTTTCGATACGGGAATAAGGTCCTGCCCCGCGGCGAGCCCCGCGGCCAGCAGGCTGAGCGTCAAAAGCGATTGAACTCGCATCGTTTCTCCTGTTGCACTTCTAAAATTCAAAACAACTGATAGCTAATGCCGATTTGGAACGTCCTGCCCAACCGGTAATCGCGCTGAATGAAATCGCCCTGGGTCCACCGGTAGTCGTTGTTGGCAAGGTTCTCGCCTTCGAAGCGGAGTGCGTACTTGTGCTTCTCTCCAAACGAATACTGATAGACAAAATCGAGATACGTGTTTCCCTGCTGGTAAATATCGGGAACCTGGAAGGTCCCGACGTCGGTGATCCGCCGCGAGACGTAGTTGGCGAAGAACTTCGCCTCGCTGCCCCACTTCGGTTTCTGCCACTGGAAGATCGCGTTGTAGATGTAACGCGACTGTCCTAGCAGCGCGCGTGATTGCGACGTCACGATCGTCGCGTCTTCCGGCTTGATATCGATGCTCGAATCGACGAACGTGAAGTTCGCCGACAGACTGAAGTCCCGCAGGCGGGGCGTGAAGCTCGCCAGGGAACGCCTGTATTCCAGTTCCAGCCCGATGTTGCGAGCTCCCTGCGCGTTCACGAACGTCTGCCGCAGATCGTTCGAAGGCACAATGGTCTGCTCGATCGGATTGGTGAACTGCTTCGCGAACATACTGACCGCGATGAGCTGGTTGCCGCCGGGAAAGTACTCCCAGCGCGCGTCGTAGTTGTTAATGAGCGCCCGTTGCAGATTCGGATTTCCGGCGACCACGAACCCGCCGAGCACATTGTTGAAGTCGAATGGCGAGAGCTCGCGGAAATCCGGCCGTGAGACCGTCCGGCTGTAAGAAAGCCGGAAGTTCTGCTTGGCGCTCAGAGAATAAATTGCGTTGATCGCCGGGGAGGCATCGCGGTTATTGAGGCTCGCCTTGATTGGTGCGGCGTTAGGAACGCGATTGTCGAAAGTCGTGACGATCTGGTCGGCGTCTTCGATTCGCACGCCGCCCTCGATCCGCCACCTCTTGCCGAGGCTTAGGTCGACCATCGCGTATCCGGCGAAGATATTCATCTCCGCTGCGTAGGAGTCCGTGCCGCGCGTAAATTCCGTAATCTGAAAACCGCTCGGCCGGATGTTGCTCGCCGCGAATAGCGCGTTGCTCGGGAGAAACAGATTCAGCGTAGTGAATTGTTGCGGGGCATAGAGGAACCGCCGGGCTTCGAAGTCGCGGCGCCGGATGGTCATGCGAACACCGGTCTTGAACAGTCCCGAGATTGCGCCCTTGAAGAAGGGAATGCTGTAATCCGCCTGAGGCTCGTAGATCCGGTCGCTGAGGTCGTTGAAGAAGCGCAGGCCGGAC
The DNA here is from genome assembly GCA_039930685.1 of Bryobacteraceae bacterium. Classification (GTDB taxonomy): domain Bacteria; phylum Acidobacteriota; class Terriglobia; order Bryobacterales; family Bryobacteraceae; genus JBBQWZ01. The sequence continues at coordinate 4,198 of JBDTTK010000214.1, forward strand.
GACCCCGTCGCCGCGAAAATGTAGCGCCCGTCGGGGAGCAGATTGCGAAAGACTTCCCGAAGGTCTGGTTCGTTGCGCGAGGACTTCGAGTACGTAAACTGCCAGTGGATCAGGCTATTGCGCCATTTCGGGAAGGAGTGGTCTCCTTCAACGCCGGTCGAGAACAGCAGACGCTGAATGTAACGAAGCCTCTGGGAGTTCAGGTCGCCGTCCGTGCCGCCGTCGTAACCGGAAAATTCGCGGGCGGACTTCTCCGAGTCGTGGGTAAAGGTGTTCCGGAAAATGATCTTGTGCGACGGGCTCAAGCGGATGGCCGCGTTGAATACCGCGCCAATCCGCGCGGTTTCAGTATATTCCTTGTAATCCGGATAGTCGGTAAAGATGATCGGCGTGCCCGCGCCCTGGCGGATGTATCGTTGCAGTTCGCTCTGTAGCTGCGGCTTGTTCGAGAAGCTGATCGCGCCGACCAGGCCCAGCTTTCCGAACGTTCCGCCAGCGACGGCGGACCAATCGAAAGCCGGACGGGCTGTCTGCGTGACGGGCTGCCAGTTGTCCGAGAACGCCTGCCCGAAAGACTGAAGCTGCTGCTGGCTGAACTGGCCCGCGACGAGCCGCTGGTCGCGGGGAATCGACGCCGGTAAACCGCGTGCGCCCGCTCCAAAGCCCCAAAAATCGTTGCCGCCGGGATATGTAAGGAAATTGTCGAAGGTCGTGGCGGTATTGAATCCGGACTTGAAACTGAGGCTGAACATCTTCTGCGTCGGAAACTCAACGGTTTGCAATTGAACCAGCCCGCCGGAGAATTCCGATGGGAGATCGGGTGAATACGTTTTCGCGATCTTGATGTTTTCGATCATTCCGGACGGAAAGAGATCCAGGGGAACGACTCTCTTTTCGGGCTCGGTCGTCGGGATCATCGCGCCATTTAGCGACGTCGAACTGTACCGCTCACCCAGGCCGCGGACGTAGACGAATCCATCGCCGACCACGCTGACGCCCGTCACCTTCTGCAAAGCACCGGCCGCGTCAGACGACGATCCGCTCGAGAGTTCGTCGCGGCTGATGCTGTCGCTTACCAACGGCGACAGCTTGCGCTCATTCAACATGGCCGCCGCGGTGGAATCAATTGCGCCAATCTTCTCGACAACATCCACCGTCGTAACAGTCGCTTTATTGGTCAGCAGGGTGCTGGCTTCCGTCACCTCATTCGCCGTGACAACGACATCGGTCACTTCCATCGCGGCGTAGTTGGGGCCGCTGAACCGCAGCGTGTACGACCCAGGCGACAGCTTGAACGTAAACTTGCCGTCGGAGCCGGTGACGTTGTCATTGCTCGATTGGCCGTTGATGGCCACCGTGACGCCAGGCACCGGACGCCCTGTCTGGCCGTCGAGCACGCTTCCTGTCACGGTGCCCGTCGAAGCGGCGGGCCTCGGCGGAGCCGGTACTTGCCCAAACAATGACAGCGTGAACAGTAGGCCGGAAACCAGTCGTATTTTGCTACTGGACAAACAGGCCTACCTCATTGGAATCCACGCCATCCGCAAACACGCGAACCGCGACTTTGCCCGTAATGAAGGGCAGATTTGGAACGAAAACGTTAACTTGCCACAGCCCCGGGGCATCCGGGTTCAGGCCGCTGAATTGCACAACCGCTTCTACTCCGCCGATGAAAACCTGCGGTGTGGACTTGGTCCGAGCTAAGGGCGTTGCGCCGGGCGCGGCTCCATCTTCGATCGCGCGGTCGAACGCGCCGGGACCCGTTCCATACAGCGATACGATTTCCCCGCGTTTCGCAGGCGTCGAGGAAGTATTCTCGGTGACGCCGTCCTGATTGCGGGCCGCCACTCTCGGCGGAGTCATGGCATCTTTCGTAAACATGCCCGGCGCACTCGAGATCAATCGCACGGAGCCATTAATCGTTGCCGATGGCGTCGTTACAACGACAGGATGGACTCCGGCCGTTAAGGCACTCGGAATCAGAAACGTAACCTGCGTGGCACGTACGTCATAGACAGGCGCATCCACGCCCTCGATCGTCACTTTGACGCCCCCGAGCGACTTGGGCAAAGGAAATGTGGCTGCGGTCGTCGTCGCGACGCCTGTAAAGCTGCCAAAAGCCGCCGCCCACGACCCCGCCGCGACCGGTTGGTCGCCCCGAAAACTCGCGTTGTTCACGATCGCGATTTGGGCGGAAAGGCTGCCGCACAAAATCAGCACGCTCAAGAAGATCTTTTTGGTCATCGTGTGGTGTGAACTCCTGTCACGGGTGTCCCTAAAATTCGGACCGAACCCGACTCTAGCAATGCAAAGCAGCATTCTCGTTACAGGTATGTGAAGATCGGTTAACAATAATCGGCGGGATTTTATTCGCAGTAACAGGACTTCCAGGACTTTTGGCAACTGTCTTGCAAGCGGCTTGCTTGAGCAACGCTCCGTAACCATCTAGCATCAGGAAAGGGGGGGCTGAAATGCGTTGGACACCAGGCGGAACAAGCGGCGACATTGAAGATCGTCGTGACGATGGCGGAGGTGGTGGCGGCGGGTTTCCAGGAGGAGGCCGCGTCGGACTTGGCGGACTGGTTGTCCTTGGACTTCTCAGTCTCGTCTTCGGACGCGACTTCATCACGCCTTTCCTCGGAGGCGGCCCGGCCGAGACCCCGGCTTCCCACGCGGATCCGGCCCGCAGCCAGCGCGAACAGCCTCAAGTGCAATTCGTCTCTTTCGTTCTCGACGATGCGCAGAAAACCTGGGAAGGCATCTTCCCATCGCTTGGACGCCCATACCGCCACGCGAAACTGGTCCTGTTCCGCGACGGCGTGGAATCGGCCTGCGGGATGGCGGAATCCGCCACCGGCCCGTTCTATTGCCCCGGCGACGAAAAGATCTATATC
>JBDTTK010000215.1:0-7091 GCA_039930685.1 Bryobacteraceae bacterium
GGTCTACTCCGACAACAAGGGCAAGATCGCAAAGGCGAAGGATCAGTTCTTCGTCGGCAACCTTTACATCAACCGGAAGTGCACCGGCGCCATGGTGGGCGCGCATCCGTTCGGAGGCTTCAACATGTCCGGCACCGACTCCAAGGCCGGCGGTCCGGATTATTTGCTGCAATTCCTGCAAGCAAAGTCGATTGCGGAGAAGATCAGCTAGACGTTTGGTAGTTTTCTGAATTTGCAAGGCCGCGCATCCCAGCGCGGCCTTTCGCTTTGGCACCAGCCTATCGCTTCGCCCTCGGAGCCGCCTCGCACCTGAAATTCTCCGCATCGTCCGTGCTCCCGGACCCGACATAGCGCGCCACCTGCGGATACACGCACAGCGGACGCGTCCGCAGCACCTTGCTCAACGGATCGAAGTCCGACGCCAGCTTCGCCGCCACGATCGATCCTGGCGGCGTTCCGCTTTCCACCCAACGCTCCAGCGCCGCCGACATATCATTCTCCGGATTCGCCTGGGGGCTTCCCGGCACCGCGCCAAAAACATTCGGACCCGGACCCGCCGCGCAATGCTGCATCCCGGGAACCATGTACAGCCGCACGAATTCCGCAGCCGCCTTCTCGCCCATCTTCGACCGCACCGCCTGGTAGTACTGGATCGTACGCTCCGGCGCAATCGCGGCATCGCTCCAGCCCTGCCAAAGGATCAGTTTTCCGCCGCGCGCGCGAAACGCCTTGAGATTCGGATCGACGGCGTTCAGGATCAGGCTCAGACGATTGTCGGCGACTCGCACATCGCGGTTCAGTTCAAACGTCTTGTAGTCCCAATTCGGATCGCCGAACACCATGTTGCCGAAGAACTGAATCGCGAAACTAAACTGCGCGCTACGGCCGGGTGCCATCCCCGTGATCCAACCGGCCCATCCCGTGAATCCGGTTTCGCCTCCCGGCAGGTATCCGGGGAACAGCCGCTTTCCGCGCGCCGTGATCGGGCCAGTATAGATCTTCTTAAGTGCCGCGAGCTGCGGCGCGGTCAGGCACGAATCGGAATCGCCGTCTTTGCAGAGAAGCACCGACGGGTCGAATCGGCAGCGTGTCGGATCGTCGAGCACACCATCTTTGACGCCGTCGTTGGCATCGCACGCCGCGAGCGCGGCGGCCTCAATGGCGTTCAGCTTCGCCGCCGGAATGTAGCTCGCCGGATCCGACATCAGCGCCAGTGCATTCGCCGCGAAACTAGACATCAGATGCGTGAAATCGTTCGCTGGAGCCCCGGCGATGATACCGTCGTAATCTTCCGGATAGCGCTGCGCCTCCATCAGCGCCTGCCTGCCCCCATTTGAGCAGCTGCTGAAATAGGACTTCTTCGGGCCGGATCCATAGAACGCCGCCACGATCGCCTTCGCCTTCTCCGTCATTTCGTGGATGCCGCGGTAGCCATAGTCGACCACTTTGTCCGGATGACCAACCGCCCATTTCGCGTCGCCGCCCGTGTGCCCCGTGTCGGTAAGGGCAACTGCATAGCCCATCCGCATCGGACCCGCCAACTGCGGATACGAAATGACGCCCGCGAATCCGCCATTGCCTGAGCCTTGCAGCTTGCCGTTCCAGTCCCTGACGGGCATCCACACCTCGAATTGGATATGCGAGTCGCTCGTGGGCGCGATGACGCCGGCCACCCGGCAGAATGCGGGCATCGTCTTGAACGGCGATTGCTCCGATGGCGGCGTCGTGGTTCCGGGCGGGATGAATGCTCCCTCCGCAATCGCCGTCGCCGCCTCGATCGTGGTCTTTGGAAGCTTCAGAGCGCCCAATGCTTCGCAAGTACTCGCGACGGCCCCGGCTAAGCCGAACGTCAAAGCCGTAGCCAGCATCGCGGCGGTAATACTCCGTGCGCTCAATCGAAACACCTCTTCAGACCTCAGTCTACTTGGCGCCGGGATTATTTGATCCGCGGCCGGACGTGAGTGGCCCACCCTTTACGCCGCATATGCGTCAATAGCAACATGTGGCTGCACGATCTCGTCTGCGGACTCCGGCAGATCCAACGCAACCCGGCCTTTTCAGGCGTCATCATCCTCCTTCTCGCCGTCGGCATTGGAGCCAACACGCTGATCTTCAGTCTCGTAAACACTCTCCTTCTGAAGCCGCTCCCGGTGCGCAATCCCGACAACCTCTACCTCGTCGAAAAGATGCCGGAGCGCTTCCTGCGGCCGGATCCGGAACTGAATTACAGACAGCTTGCCGCAATCACTGCCCATTCGTCGCAGGTTGCCGCCGCAATCAGCGAGCAGTTTGTCAGCCCATCAGGCTTGATCCCGTTTGGCGACAACGGACCCGTACGCCTCGTGATGACCCAGATCGTGTCGCCGAATTACTTCGCCGAACTCGGGATCTCCGCTGCCGCTGGGCGCGTATTGACGCCCCAGGACGCGTCCGCGACGTCCGACATTCCCGTTGTAATCAGCCATCAATTCTGGAGCTCGCAGTTCGCCGGAAGAGCGGATGCCGTCGGCAAAACGATCCGCCTCAAGGATCGTCCGTTCCTGATCGTTGGCGTGCTGCCCGAGCAGTTTCATAGCATCGACATCGAGCGCGCACCCGATATCCGCCTCCCGATCTCAGCCTCGGAATCGATAACCGGCCACCCGGTCGCCTGGAGCGACGACTTCGGCAGCCCGGGCTTCCAGGTTCTCGTGCGCCTACAGCCCGGAGTACATCCCGAGGCAGCCGCGTCGGCGCTCGAGGCAACAGTGAAGGCCACGGAGGCGGATGCCATTCGCGAGCGTTCGGCCCTCGCTGGTAGGCCGTTGACCCCGTCGCTCGACGCCCAACTCACGCGCTTCCGCGTCCGCCTGCAGCCTGTCGCGCAAGGCGTCTCCCAGATGCGCGATCAGTTCTCGCGGGCTCTCTGGCTGCTGCTTGGCGGCGTCGGACTCCTCCTTGTCACCGTGTGTGCCAATGTCGCTGGATTGATGCTCGCCAAAGCGGAACGCACCAGCCGCGAGATTGCGGTCCGTGTCGCAGTCGGCGCAGGCCGCGGCCGCATCGCCCGACAGATCCTCACCGAAGGCGTCCTACTTGCCGTTCCAGGAGCTGTACTGGGCATCGCCCTCGCCTTCGTCTTCGCTCCGCTCATGATTCGCCTCCTTCCTCCGGCCACGGATTACTCCCAACTTGTCTCCAGCCGCATCCTGACCGTAACCCCGGATTGGCGCATCCTTGCCTTCGCCGTCATGGCCTCGGTCCTATCTACCCTGCTGTTCGCACTTGCGCCCGCATGGCGCGCATCGAGTCTCGAGGTCTACGCCGAGCTTCGCGGCAAGTCGGCTCACGGCGGACGAACTCTGCTCGCGCATGCGCCCGTTGCCCTGCAGGTCGCGTTGAGCATTGTATTGCTCACCGCCGCGGCGTTGATGATCCGCACGTTCCGGAATCTTGAAACGCTGAATCCGGGTTTTGATCGCGCGCGTGTCATCGAGTTCAACTTGTGGCCGAAGGACACGCCACCTGGGGGCCATGGCATGGGTGCCTTCTATCACGACTTGCGCGACAGAGTGGTAGGCTTGCCAGGCGTCGAATCGGCCGCTTACGCGCGCCGCGGACTAATGCGCGGCACCGGCATGAAGACCACAGTCACGGCCCAGGGCGTCACGCTGCCGCCGAAGACATTCCTGAACACCAGCATCAATTGGATTACGCCCGAGTATCTAAGGACGCTCGGAATCCGCTTGCTCGCCGGACGCATTCCGCGCCCCGAGGAGCGAAAGCAGCCGCCGGCTCCGGTCCTGATCAACAAGGCGCTTAGCGACCTGCTCTTTCCTAATCAGGATCCCGTGGGCAAGCTCCTGGTAAGCGGCACCGATGGCACGAAGCCGCCCGAATCCATGGTCGCCGGCGTCGTCGAAACGGCGAAGTACAGGTCCATGCGCGAGGCGGACCCGCCGACGTACTACATCGTGGTCGACGAGGCCACGCAGTCGGACGAAGCCTTGCGTCTCTACGTCCTCACATCCGGTCCGCCGGAATCGATTGCCGGCGGCGTACGCGCCGAGATCGCATCGCTCGATCGAAGCGTCCCGCTGATGGAAGTATCGACGCTTGAAGAGCAAGTCCGGAACTCGCTCTGGCAGGAGCGCCTTGTGGCCCTGCTTGCTTCCTTCTTCGCGTTCGTCGCGCTGCTGCTTACCGGCGTCGGACTCTACGGCGCACTCTCCTATTCCGTAACGCGACGCGCCCGCGAACTCGGCATCCGCATGGCCATCGGAGCCCGATGGCGTCACATTGCAACGACGGCGTCCGCCGGCCTGGCATGGGCTGTCGGAGCGGGCCTGGCCGCGGGCGCGCTCCTCGCTGCGTTCGTCGCCGGCTTCACGCGCAGTCTTCTTTACGGCGTCTCGCCATTTGACGGTGCGTCGTTCGCGCTGGCCGGGGGATTCGTCATTGCCTGCGCGGTACTCGCCGCGCTTCCGCCTGTACTCCGCGCACTGCGTATCGATCCGGCCCAGTCCCTGCGCGCCGAGTAGACTGTGTGAAGGTGCCGCCATCACCCAATCCTTCGGCCCCTGTGGATTGCGGCCAAAACAGGCGGTCGCAACCGATCACGCCGCCGTTAACTTAAGCTCAGCCATCACTTCCAGCTCGACTGGACCGTCAGCCGGCACGCTGCCGTGCTATAACTCCACCGGATGAGTACTGCGCGTACACCCATCACACGACGAAAACCGTTTCTGGCTTCGTTTCGCAGTCGGACCCGCGTCTCACGCGAAGCGGCTTCGCCTTGTCCCTTGCCCGATTCTGGCTTCGTTTCGCACGAGCCGCCATCACACTCACTCTTCGCCATTCTGGCTTCGTTTCGCAAAATCGCCATTCAACAAGTTCTGGCTTCGTTTTGCCGCGCCGCGCAGCGCGCCCTCTGTTCACACAGGAACGCTTCTAAAGCCTAGACCACATTCGGCATTCGCGAATCTTTCGCTTGACGTTCCCCTTTTATTCGCCCATAATGAGAAGCGCTATGGCTCTCACCAACCGGCAAAAAGAAGTGCTCGACTTTCTGGCGGGCTTCGTGGAGAAGAACGGCTACAGTCCCAGCTACGAAGAGATTGCCGAAGGCCTGAGCCTGGCGTCGCTGGCGACAGTGCACAAGCACGTGCTGGCGCTCGAATCCAAGCATTACGTCAAACGCAGCTTCAATCAGAGCCGTTCGCTCGAAGTCGCGGCGAAGTATCTTCAGGAACAGCGCCGGGCATCGGGCCAGCACAGCCTGGAAATTCCGCTGCTGGGGCGAATCGCGGCCGGGTCGCCGGTCGAGGCCATCGCGGGCACCGAAACGCTCGATTTCGGCGATTTCACGGGGGATCCGGATACGTACGCGCTCCAGGTCCGCGGGGAATCGATGATCGAGGACCACATCTGCGACGGCGACTACGTGCTGGTGGAACGGACCAGCCGGGTCCAGGAAGGCGACATTATCGTCGCGCTGGTGGACGGCGCGGAAACGACGCTGAAACGCTGGTATCTGGAACCGGGAGAGCGGGTCCGGCTGCAGCCGGCGAACGCAGCCATGGCGCCGATCTACATCGACCGGAGCCAGCTCGAGATCCAGGGCAAAGTGCTCGCGGTGCTGCGCAAATACTGACCGGGTAGAATCGCGCCGCGCGGCTACGGCTCCGGACGCGGCTTGATACACTAGAGCCGTGGGCGTATTACGACGCTTCCTGTTCTGGGAGTATCCTCGCGCGGGCTGGCAGTACGATGTGATCGTCGGCCTGATCCTGGTTTTCATTTTCGCGACCCCTCGCGAAATCTTCCGTGACCAACCCAAAGCCTCGAACATCGTGATGCTGGCGCCGGACCACGGTTCCAGCGTCTATTTTCTCGAGCCCGACCTGTTGGCGGGCGTGCCGGAGACCGGGCGCGTCGAACGGGCGTCGGCTCTAGTCCGGGAGAAAGCGAAAGCCCGAAAAGACATCGAACGAGTTGTACCCATCTTCGATGTCGAGGACGAAATCAAAGGGTATATGGCATACAGCAAGCCGTAAGGCATTGCTTGAAAACCCGATGTCACTCGATGGAGGGCCAGTGCGTCTATTAGTTGCGATGACTGCGAACATCTTATTTTTTGTGATGACCGCGAGCGTCGCGTGGGCTGTCAGTGACGCGGAATCTCTAGCCAACGTCAACAGCCGGCTCGACAAGAGCGCCGCTGAGTTTCAGTCGATGAGCGCCAATATCGAATGGATCGACCACACCAAGGTCATTAACGAGGACAGCCGCCAGGCAGGCACGGTCCGGTTGAAGAAGGCGAAGGCCGGACTTCTGGGCGGCGCGCCGGTCACGGGGTTGATCGGCTTTACGGAGCCCGACGCCAAAACGATCTCGCTGAACGGGCCCGAGATCCATATCTACTATCCGAAGATGAAGACGGTCCAGATCTGGGATCTGGGACGCCAGGGCGATCAGTTCTTCCAGTTTGTTCTGCTTGGATTCGGAACCACGTCGGCCGACCTCCGCCGGAATTACAACGTACGCGTCGTGGGGCCTGAGACGCTCGGCGACACCAAGACCACCCGCCTCGAATTGAAGCCGAAGACCAAGCAGATCCAGGAATACCTCAGCGCGATTGACCTTTGGATTCCGGAAGACTCCGGCTACCCGGTGCAGGAGATTCTGCATCAGAAGTCGGGCGACACCACCACGATTCGTTACACGCAAGCGAAGTTCAACGCGCCAATGACCGATAAACAATTGGCGATCGACCTCCCCGCGGGCGTCAAGAAGGAATATCCTCAGAAGTCGAAGTAACGCATGGTTCCACCGTATAGTCTCTTCAGAGTCCCGCTTCTACTGGGCAAGGAGCAACTTCCGCAGTGACCGCCGTCGAGGAACAGCAACGGACCGCCGTTCAGGCGCCCGCGATCCCGGATGGACCCAACCGGAGGAGCGCCCCCCGATTTGTTTATCTCGATTGGTTGCGGGGCGCGGCCGCCATTATCATGATGGTGGGCCACACGTTTCATAGCTTTGCCGCGGACCGGCAGGGCTCGTGGTACATCCTGTCGCAATTTTTCGGTGGCATGGCTCCGGCCTGCTTCCTG
>JBDTTK010000216.1:0-7040 GCA_039930685.1 Bryobacteraceae bacterium
AAGGTCAGCACCTCCTGCGCCGATGCCGCGTCCAGGTTCCCAGTCGGCTCGTCGGCAAGAATGAGATCCGGATCCGTGACAATCGCGCGCGCCACTGCGACGCGTTGCTCCTGGCCGCCCGATAACTGGCGCGGCAGGTGGCCCATCCGATCGCCGAGGCCAACGAGCTTCAGCGCCGTCTCGGCGTGCTCGATGCGCTCCTTCTTCTTTAGGTTGGTCAGCTTGAGCGGCAGTTCGACGTTCTCTATCGCCGACAGCACCGGGATCAGATTGAAGGACTGAAAGATGAAGCCGATGTGGATGTTGCGCCAATGGGCGATCTCGGTATCGGACATTTTGCGCAGGTCTTCACCGAGGACGCGGATCTCTCCATCGGACGCGCGGTCCATCGCCGCGATCAGATGGAGGAGAGTCGACTTACCGGAGCCCGACGGGCCCATCAGAGCGACGAACTCGCCGCGCTGAATCTCGATGTCCACTTTGTCCAGCGCGAGCACGTGAAACTCGTCGCGGACGTATTCTTTCACCAGTTGGCGGGTTTCGATCACCACTTCAGACATTTACGATTTCCTCGCTTTCACGCGATCGCCATCCTTCAAACTGTCGGGCGGGTCAGCAACGATGTCCTCGCCCGGAAGCAGGCCTTCCTCAATGCGGACTCCGCTGGCGACCGTGCTGCCGGTCCTTACTGCCTTCTGTACCGCTTTGCCGTCGACGACGACGAAGACCTTGCCGCCTTTTACTGCCGCGGCAGGGATCACGATCAACGGCTTCGGAGAAGCGGAAGATGTCACCGGCTTGGCGTCGGATAAGAACTTGACGCTGGCATTCATCTCCGGACGCAAGTAATCATCCGGCTTCAAGATCTTGACTTTGACCTGCACGGTCGCCTTCTGGCGGTTTGCTTCGGGCGACACTTCGTCGATCACGCCGTCGTAGGCGCGATCCGGGAAGGCATCCGTCGTCACCACGCCACGCTGCTTGGGGCCAAGCTTGGCGAAGTCGCCCTGATTGATGTCGAGCTCGACCTGCAGATCGTTCAGATCCGCCATCGACACGACGTACCCCTTGGCGCCCTTATCGCCCACGAATCCGGTGGTCACGAACTCGCCGCGCTCGACGTTGCGTTCAAGAATCGTTCCAGAAATGGGCGCGCGGATCACCGTGTTCTCAAGCTGCGTTTCACCGTAGGCGAGTGTTCCCTTGGCCTGCACGATCTGCCCGCGGACCTGGTCGATCTGCTCCTTGCGCGTTCCGATGACTGCGAGTTCGTACGTGCTCTGGACGGATCGGAACCGCGCCTGCGCTGCATTGTATCTGGCGTTGGCGTCGTCGAGCGCCTGCTTCGACAGCACGCCCTCCTTGACGAGGCCGGCCGTGCGGTCGAGCGTGACCTTGGCATTCTGCAAGTCGGCCTGCGCCTGGGCGGCGTCGGCCTTCGCGCGCTGAATCTCCTCGGGCCGCGATCCGGCGACGAGTTCCGCCAACTTAGCGTCGAGGCTCTGCACGGCGCCTCTCGCTTGTTGGACTTGCGCTTTATAGTCGTCATCTTCCAGGCGCACGAGCACCTGGCCCTTTTTGACCTTGTCGCTCTTGTCGACACCGATCCAAGCCACTTTGCCGACAACCTTCGAGGCTAGCTGAATCTTGTGCGCGGCCACAATGTAGCCGGTTGCGTTCAGGATCACTTCGCCAGCCGCGACTCCGGATCCGCCGGTTTCGGAGGCGCGGACGCGCACAATATCGACCTCCGTCGCCGCGTTCAGGCGTTCGTACGCGAAGCGGCCCGCGCCGAGGGCAATGAACAGCAGAACGCCGCCGATGATCCACCACTTCGCCCAGCCCGACGGCTCGTCGCGCCGCTTGCTGCGGTCGATGCGAAGGCTTTTGAGTTCAGCGTCCATAGGTTGTATTTGCGGCTCCTTCATTCCTAGATTTCGCGAAGAGCCGTCAGGATCTCTTTCCGCGCCGCATTTCGTGCCGGGAACAAGCCGCCCACAGCGCCCATCAGGAGCGCAAACGATATGCCGATCGCCATCACGGCCAGCGTGACGCTGAAATCGAAGGAGATCTCGCTGAAGGTCACGAAGCTTCCGATCCCGGTGGTCAGGCCGTTGAGCGGAAGCACGAGGAGGCAACCAAGAATGCCTCCAAGAAGCGCAAGCAAAATCGACTCCAGGAAGAAACTGATGAGAATGCTGCCCTTGGAGAATCCGAGGACGCGAAGCGTGCCAATCTCTTTCGCGCGCCGAGCGACGGAGGCGTACATCGTATTCATCGCCGCGAAGCTGGAACCGACAGCCATGATTATGGAAATGAAGATGCCGAGATACTTGATCGGTGCGCCGGAACTGGTTTGCCGCTCGTAGTATTCGGTTTCGGGGATGGGGCCAACGTTCAGCTTGCGGTCTTCGCTCAGCGAGTTCTCGAGCGCCTTCATCGCACTGCGATCGGTGGCGCGGATGAGAACGCTGCTCAGGGCGTTCTCGCGGTTGAAGTCGCTCGAAATCTGGTTGAGGTCGCCGAAGATCTCGCCGTTGGCCGCGCTTTGGCCGCCATCGACGATGCCGACGACATCCCAATAGCCTTTACCGAACTTCAGCTTTCCACCCAGCTTTGCATCGGGATACCGTTTGGCGACGCTCTTTCCCACGACGATCTCCCGCTGGCCGGACCGGAACAAGCGGCCTTCCGAGATCTTCACATCGCGCAGGTCGAAGCCAATCGGCAGCAGGCCGCGCAGGGTCAGGTTCATGCCGTTGGGCGCCTGCGGACTCGCGAGGTTGATCACGGTGACCATTTCGAGCGAGGCCATTGGATGCCCGCCGGGCGTGCGCGCGATCCCCGGTTTGAACTTGAGGTCCTGAAAGATCTCGCGTGTGAGGCCGCTGTTGAGTTCGGCGTTCGAGCCTTTGCGGAGGACGATGAGCTGGAGAGGATTGCCGGAGACGTCAAACGCCTTCTGCAGGCCGGCGACCAGCGCCAGCACGGCGACGAGCACGGCGACGGTGAGGGCGATGCCGAGGGCGGTCATCAGCGTGGTTGTCTTGCGAACCGTCAGATTCCGTAGGTTGTAGGCAATTGGAATAGCCATAATGATGTACCGTTTCGCCCTCTAGCCCGCGTTTCGGAGGGCGTCCAAGATAGGGGTCTTCGCCGCACCCCAGGCCGGAACGATGGAGCTGATCAATCCGATAGAGATCGCCACTGCGAGCGATAGCAATGCGACTTCCGGAGTGATCGAAAGCGTCTTTAAGCCCTGAAGGAACGCTGGGCCCTGGCGGATCACCGCTGTCATCCCCTGGGCCATGGCAATGCCGATGGCTCCGCCGATCGCTGAGATCACGGCCGCTTCTCCCAGAATGATGGTCAGGATCGCGCCCGGCGTGTAGCCGAGTGTCTTCAGAATACCGACCTCGCGAATGCGCTCGCGCACCGACATCGCCATGGTGTTGCCGGACACCAGCAGGATCGTGAAGGTGACTGCGCCGACGATGCTCATTAGGAAGACCTTTACGTTTCCGAGGAACGAAACGAAGCTAAGGGCGAAAGCCTGTTCGCTTTCGGTTTTGGTCTGCGCCGGGGAGTTGTCGAACATGGCGTCGATCTCGCGGGAGATCCGGGGCACGGATTCGGCGCTGTCCGCCAGGACTTGCCATGCGCCGATCTGATCTTTCCGCCCGCTGGTAATTCCTTCGCGGACATAGTCCCAATTGAAGTACAGCGTTTCCAGCTCGCCGGCGGCTTTGAAGGTGCCCGCCAAGGTCAGTTCGAGGTTGGTGGGGAAGATGTCACCCTGGAGCACGATGCGCTCGCCGGGCTTCCAGCCGAACTTGTCCGCCAAGTCGGTGGTCACGATACACGCGCGGCGCTCGGTCTCGAATTTCTGCTTCACCTCTGGGTCGATGGTGATTTCAGGATGCACACCGAAGAACTTCTTCGGATCTACGCCAAATCGAGCGAAGAAGTTCTTCGGATCGCGGTTGTCCTTATAGGTTCCGCCGAACCACTGCCACGGAGAGGCTTCCTTCACTCCCTGGACCTGGCGGATGCGCGCCTCGTAGGACGCCGGCATGCTCTGGGTCAGCGAAACCTTGTTGCGAACGACGAGCCGCAACTCCTGACCGGGCGCGGGCGGGGCCAGAAACAGCGCCCGATACATCGCGAATAAGAGGCCCAGCAAGCAGAGCGAGAATGCGATGCTCGAGATCGTCAGGATGCTGCGCCGCCTATTTCGAAGGCTGTTCTTGAACACCAAGGGTAGATAACGCAGCATGATTTCTATTCTAGACGCCACATTTGCCGCCGCCCTTACAAACCGGCCAACTACCTCGATTTTGCCGACGAACGACGTCTCACGCCGGTTGAATGGTACTTCGACGCTCACCTGTATAGTACTGACCCCTAAGGCGATTTTTCCGGCAGATAGAACTCGTTTCGCGTTAGTTTATAGATGCACCTCTTGTCATGACAAACGGTCATTCCGTTCCGAACGGCCATCCTTGGAAGGCCGGCGATGAAGTCTTCATGCGCCGGGCTCTCGAACTCGCGCGTCAAGCCGAGCGCGAGGGAGAAGTGCCGATCGGCGCCGTTGCGGTGATGCAACAGAAGATCATCGGCGCCGGACGGAATTCACCGGTCCGGCTGACGGATCCGACGGCACATGCGGAGATCCTTGCGCTGCGCGAGGCGGCGCGGTCGCTGGGGAACTATCGGCTGGGAGGCGTTACGCTCTATGTGACCCTAGAGCCCTGTGCGATGTGTGCCGGGTCCCTGATCGCCGCCAGGGTCGACAGGCTGGTTTTTGGCGCGCGGGATCTTCGGTTTGGGGCGGTCCGGAGCAAGTTCAAAATCGCGGACTCGGATCTTCTGAATCATCGGGTTGAAGTGATCGAGGGCGTTTGTGCCGCCGAGTGCACGGAGCTGCTGCAATCTTTCTTCCTTCAGCGCCGGTAATACGGTGGTGAATGCGGAGGTATACACCTCCGGTCATAAGTATCTTTTGTGCTTTTCTTTTTCCTGCGAACGGCGGATTCTTGATCCATAGACCGCTAGCAGTAAAAGTACTATCAGCAGGAGAACTTCTATGACACACCTGACGGATTCAGAACGCCGCATTGTGGGCTTGGCATTCACCACACTGGCAGCGCTGATCCTGACCCTGTCGAGCGGGTTGTTGGGCCGCTAACCCGGAAACGTCGCTCGCCTCTACGCCGACGCCGCGGCGCGCGTCCTGTCCAGCGGGGTGTTCGGCCGCTAACCCGCCAACGTCGCTGAATCCAGGTCGGGCGACTTCCTACCACGCCTTACGAGTCTGTGTGAGAAGTTGCAGGTCCCCTCGCGGACGCTCGGGGTTCTATCCAGAAGTCAACAGCTTGGAGCCCGACGTTACGGTCGCGCCTTAGGGCGGCTTCCTGACGGTCGCGGCTCGAAGCGGTTACTCGCGACGGTTGGACTTACTTCGTGCTGACTGCGGAAGAGGCGGAGCCGGCCTTTTTCACTTCGTGAATTTTCAGGTGGCGGAACATGCTGACTGAGTTGGCGTCGTGAAGTTGCAGGCCGATGGGGCCGATTTTGCTCCGCGCAGGATCGCCTGGATGCTCGGCGACCACGACGCCGTTGAGTTTGACGCGGATCATCTGGTCGCGGACTTCGATGTCCATCGAGTTCCAGTCGTCGTCGTGCTGCGAGCCGGTCTTAGCGGCTTGAAACAGGTAGACGCTGCCGGTGGGGAATTTGTCCTTGTAGTGATTGCTGATCTGAATTTCGTAGCCGATGTGGGAAGGGGTGCGCTTTGAATCTCTTTCTTCACCCCAGGAATACCGGCCGCGGCTCGTATCGCGAATGGAGACGCCGCTGTTGCCGCCGTAGCGGGTCCAGTATTCGACGTGCAGGTCGAACTCGGCGAATTCTTTCTTTGTGTAGAGCCAGGACTGATTCAGGCCCTTGATTTCGCGCACTTTTGGCGGGTCGTACTGTCCGACGAGAGTGCCGTCCTTCATGACGTTCCACTGGCCGAGCCCAACGACTTCCCAGCCCGTGAGATCTTTTCCATTCAACAGGTCGACCCAGTGGGCTCCAAAGGCGGGTGCCGCAAGGAGGGCGGCGAGCAACAGGCGATGCATAGTGGAATCCATTGTAGTGCTCCAGAAGCCCGGCGCGAAGTGGTTTGGTAAAAGAAAGTTCGCGCCGGGCTGCGGGCCGGTTAAGCAGCCTTCTTGACCGGTGAAGGGAATCTCAGCTTGCGGAGCTGAATCTTCGGGCGGATCGGGACGACGTTCGGGGCGGCCTGTTCCTGCCGCCAGGCCTCGCTGGCCGAGTCCGGCCAACAGGACGCGCCGTGGAAGTACTCGTCGAGCGGGTACAGCGGATACGGTTTCAATTCCCGGAACACGCGACCGAGTTTTTGTTCAATGCGGTAGACGGCGTGAAAGAACGTACCGCGGTCGACATTGAGCTTTCGGCAACACAGCTTCCAGTCCGCCCCGAGGATGAAGTGATAGCGGAACAGCCGATGTTCAAGTTCGTCGAGAGTGCGCTTGGTCACGAGCTCAAAATCAGCGATGAATTCCTCGTCTTTTCGACCCCAGGTCGTAGGACGGCGATGACCGCCGGGCGAGGGCTCGCAAGAGACCCGGCTGACGTACGCCTCTTGTTCGATGCAGCGTCGAAACCGTTCAAAGCACGTGCGAAAGATGCCGCGCAGGGCGCAGTTACAGGCTGTCGGGTTACCCGAACGGTCGAGCCGGAGGCCAAGACCGTGGCACTTCGTGCAGGATTGCAGCGAAAGCGCGACTGTATCGGAGCGAGTCCATTCCATGTTTGTATCCACCCTATTCGTTTTTCGTATTGTCGATTCTTCGGCTGTAACGTGTTGCAAACGCTGCGCGTTCGCCGATACACTATATTAAGTACCGAGCTCATTCTGTCAAAATAAAGTATATAATCAAAAGTCTAAAATTACTTAGAATCACTCGCATCTTGTCGTTTAAGAAGAGAGTTAATGGTCCGTCCGGCCAGGGATATTCAGAGAAATATGA
>JBDTTK010000217.1:0-7010 GCA_039930685.1 Bryobacteraceae bacterium
CCTTTGCGCTCTGTTCGCGACCGTACTGCTGGCGGCCGGTGTCGAGAAGCCGCGCGTAAGCCGCGCCTCGATGGTCGCTATGGAGAAGAGCTTCGACGGCAAGGTTACGCATCTCTGGGACGACAATCCGTTCGTGCTGCTGGGGTCGACGCGCGGAGTCTATCTCGACGGCGTCGGCGCGGTGTTCACTACGGAGGTCAATCTGGCGACCGGTCCGACGATGTTCGGCCAGGTGGAATTGAGCAAGGATCAGGTAGCGCGGCACAAGCAGAAGAAGCTGGCGCGCCTTCCGCAGATCCGGCAGGCAGCCCGCGAAATGATGATGTCGGCGGCGGCGTCGCTCGATGGCGTCGGCGCGGATGAGCAAATCGTCTTTTGCATTTTCCTCTCGCGGTATCCGTGGGAAGACGCGACCGGCCTTCCGTCGCAGTTGCAACTCCAGGCGCAGAAAAAGCGGCTCCTCGAAGTGCAGCGGGCGCGGGGCGCGGGTCTCGAGAGCGCGATCAAGATCGTGGAGTATTGATGCTGTACGTCTGCCGTGGCGGTCTGATCTAAGATGCGGATCGGCGAGATTCTGATTGAGCGCGGGCAGATCACGCAAGAGGATCTCGAGCGCGCGCTCGAATTGCAGCTCGAACGCAAGACCGAGAAGATCGGCAAGGTCCTTGTCGATCTCGGCTTCGTCGCAATGCGCGATGTACTGTCGGCCCTGTCGTTCCAACTGGCCATTCCGCTCGTAACGATCGAGGGTCCGCCGGCGATTTCGCCGGAGACCGAATCCCTGTCCGCGCGCTTCCTTCGCCAATCGCGGTGTTTGCCGTTGTCCATTCAGGAATCCGGATTGACGCTCGCGATGGCGGATCCGTTGGATTTCGAGACGCGGAGCGCGGTTCGCTCGGCGACTGGGCTCGCCGTGGTTCCGGTGCTGGCGCCGGAGCAGGAAATCCTCGATGCGGTCGACCGTTATTATGGCGGCGCGAAACAGCAGGAAGGCGACGCGGACGCAGCGGCGGCACAGGCCAACGAAGACCTCGAGCACTTGCGCGATATGGCGAGTGAAGCTCCGGTGATTCGCCTTGTGAACACGATGATCGCGCAGGCTGTCGAGAAGCGCGCGAGCGATATTCACATCGAGCCGTTTGAGAAAGAGTTCCGCATCCGGTACCGCATCGACGGCGTTTTGAACAGCCAGGATCCGCCTCCGCGTGAAATGAAAGCCGCGATCGTGTCGCGCGTGAAGCTCATGGCGAAGTTGAATATCGCCGAACGCCGGCTGCCCCAGGATGGCCGCATCAAGGTCAAGACGTTGGGGCGAGAAGTCGATCTCCGCGTTTCGACGCTGCCGACACTGTACGGCGAAAGCGTCGTCATGCGTCTGCTCGACCGGTCGGCGGGCGATTTCTACGATTTGCTGAAGCTCGGCTTCGATGAGCACATGCTGTCGCGGATGCACTATTACACGTCGCTGCCGCACGGCATTTTTCTTGTCACAGGTCCAACGGGCAGCGGCAAATCGACCACGCTGTATTCGGCGCTGAAGCGCATCAATCAGACTGACAAGAAAATCATTACCATCGAGGACCCGGTGGAGTATCAGATGGACGGCATCAACCAGATCCATGTGAATACGCAAATCGGCCTGTCGTTCTCCGCCGGACTGCGGCACATTGTTCGCCAGGATCCTGATGTCATCATGATCGGCGAAATCCGCGATCGCGAAACGGCGGACATCGCGATCCGCGCCGCGCTCACCGGCCACTTCGTCTATTCGACGCTGCACACGAACGACGCACCCAGCGCGATTACGCGACTGACGGACATGGGCGTCGAGAACTATTTGATTACTTCGTCGCTGGTTGCCGTGCTCGCCCAACGGTTGGTGCGCGTGATCTGCAAACACTGCAAGGCCCCCGCGGGAAAGGCGATCACGCCGCTCGGCGAAACAATCGACTCCTTCCGGGGAACTGGCTGCGAAGAATGCTTTGGCACCGGCTTCCACGGGCGCGTCGGCATCTTCGAATTGATGGAACTGAACGACGAGATCCGCGAATTGATTATGGCGAACAAAGACGCCGCTCAGATCACGGCCGCGGCGCGCCGCAACAACATGCGGAACCTTCGGGAAGACGGCTGGCTGAAGGTCGCAATGGGCGTAACGACGTCCGACGAAGTGATTCGCGTCACGCAGGAGTTTTAGCGCGTGGCATCCTCCTTTTACTTCAAAGCGGTGGCATCGGACGGCAGGCCGCGAACCGGGACGTTGACCGCTGAGAACGACAAGCAGGTCGTTAGCGAATTGCGGCGGCAGGGGCTTACGCCGGTCTACATTGGTCTCGAAGCAAGCAAGGGCGGGGGGCTGAACTGGAAGCTGCCGGTTTGGAACCGCGGCCAGCGACGCGACGTTCTGTTCTTCACCCAGGAACTGTCGACGCTGCTGGCGTCCGGCGTTCCGGTGGACCGTGCTCTCGCCATCACGGTCGAGTTAACTGAGCATGCGAACTTCAAGTCGATCATGCTCGACATCATCCGGGTACTGAAGGGCGGCAAAACGCTCGCGGACAGCCTGGCGACGCATCCTGAGTACTTTACCGACCTGTATGTGAACATGGTGCGCGCGGGCGAAGCGTCGGGCTCGCTAACGGTGGTCTTCGACCGCCTTGCGGAGTTCGAGCGTACGCGCGACGATCTGCGCAACTACATCATTTCGTCGATGGTATATCCGGCTCTGCTGGCGCTGGTGGGCGCGGGGTCGATTTTCATTCTTCTAAACTTCGTCGTGCCGCGGTTTGCCAGCGTCTTTCAAGACACGCGCATGAAAATGCCGTTGCCGACCAAGATCATGCTGGAACTGAGCGCCGTCGTGCAGACGTATGGATGGATGGTGCTGACCGCCCTTGCGGTCCTGGTGATCGGGCACCAGTTCTACATCCGGACCGAGGCGGGCCGCTTGTGGTGGGATACGTTCCGGCTGAAGATCCCGCTGCTCGGCGATGCCTTGCGCAAGGCGGAAACGGCGCGCTTCGCGCGCGCAATGGGTACGCTGGTGGCGAACTCCGTTCCTCTGGTGCAGGCGCTGGGGATCGCCAAAGCCATCTTGAACAACCGCCTGATCGCGAATTCTCTCGAGATTGTCGCGCAGGGCGTGAAGCGCGGCGAAGGGATTGCGGCTCCGCTCCGTAGAGCGGGACAGTTTCCGCCGCTCGCGGGTCACTTGCTGATGGTGGGCGAAGAAACCGGCCATCTGGATGCGATGTTCAACCGCATGGCGGATATTTATGAGAATGAGACACGCGGGGCGATCCGGCGGTTCACGTCGTTGTTCGAGCCGATTATCATTCTCACCATGGGCATCATGGTTGGCGCATTGATCCTGAGCATGCTGCTGGCGATTACCAGCATTAACGAGGTGGCGATATGAACGAAGCAGTCGAAATTCTTGCCGTGGACGGCAGCGTGCCGGAGTCCGCACAGCCGTCCGAGGCGCATCCCGTGACGCGGACGCGGCGCGCGCACCAAGCGGGAATCACGCTGATCGAAATGTTGGTCGTCGTGACGATCATTGCGTTGTTCGCCGCCCTGGTTGCACCTCGAATGTTGCGTCAGGGTGACGCCGCGCGACGGACAGCCGCTCGCGCGCAAGTGAATTCGTTCATGACGGCGCTCGGGTCCTACAAGCTGGACACGGGACTGTTTCCGCCGACCGAACTCGGGCTCTCCGCGCTCCGCACCCGGCCGGATGGATTGACGCAGTGGAATGGGCCGTATCTGCCGCAGGAAATTCCGCTCGATCCGTGGGCGCGTCCGTATCTGTACAAGTATCCCGGTGAACACGGCGACGAGCCGGATATCGTATCGCTGGGCGCCGACGGGCAGCCGGGCGGCGAAGGGAATGATGCCGACATTGTCAGTTGGAAGAACAACTAGCTCGACCGGGGCAGCCGTCGCGCGCGCTTCGCGGCGAGGCGTGACGCTGCTCGAGATGCTCATTGTGATCTCCATCATCGCGGTCATCACTGGCATCAGCTATCCGTCGATCGCCAGCGGTCTCGACAATCTCAAGATCGGCGCGGCAGCCGACTCCGTGGCCGCATTTCTCGATTCCGCCGCGATTAAGGCGGACCGTCGGCAGGCCGTGGTCGAGGTGACTATTTCGCGCCGTAACAATCTGCTGTTCCTGCGCTCGACGGACCCGACGCTGGCAAGGAAGTTCGATTTCCCGGAAGGCGTGCGGATCGAACAGGTTTTTCCCGAAGTGTATGGAATTCCCGTGGACGCGCCGCGCCAGTTCGTGATTTATCCGGGCGGCGCGGTGCCGGCCATGGGCGTCTCTATTGTGAGCGATAGCGGAAAACGAAGGCTGATCCGCATCCATCCGATCACCGGCATTCCGGTGGTCGAGCGTCCGAATCTGGAGGCCGGGAAATGAGCCGAACGCGAAGAGATCGCGCGGCCGGGTTTACGCTGCTCGAAGTGCTCGTGGCGACGCTCATTATGGCGATTGCCATCACAGGACTCCTCAGTGGACTCTCCGGCGCAACCCGGAACGCGGCGAAGCTGGCTTCCTACGATCGATCCGTGGCGCTCGCCAAGCAGAAAATGGATGAGCTGATACTGGACCTGAAGGCTCCGCGGAATCAGACGATCGCGGGCCCGTGGGCGGACGAGCGTCAGCCGGGCGGATGGCGAGCGCGGATCACGGTGTTCGATGCGCCTCCCGGGGCGGGGCAGGGCGCGCCGGTCATGGACCGGATCGAGTTGGAAGTGTGGTGGCTCGATGGCGCCACCCGGAAATCGTTCACGCTCGAGGGCTATCGCATGGGTATTCTGCGCGGCGAAGACGTGGGTGCATTGAAATGACGAAAACACGCGCCCTTTCCCGCGGATCCCGCGAGCGAGGCGTTACGCTCATCGAACTCCTGATCGCCGTCAGCCTTGTCGGACTCCTCAGCGTCGGAATGCTGTTCGCGATGCGGACCGGCCTCGGCGCGCTGACGGCAACGAACGCCCGGCTGAATGGCAACCGGCGCGTCCTCAGCGTGGAGCGCATTCTCGACGCGCAGATTTCGGGCGTGATGCCGGTGACGGCGAACTGCGGAGCAAATGCGTTGGCGGCGCCGGGTGGCGGGGGCAACCGCGCGATGTTCTTTCAGGGAACGCCGGAGACGATGCGCTTCGTGAG
This sequence comes from Bryobacteraceae bacterium, assembly GCA_039930685.1. Taxonomy (GTDB): domain Bacteria; phylum Acidobacteriota; class Terriglobia; order Bryobacterales; family Bryobacteraceae; genus JBBQWZ01. Next base: position 5,180 of record JBDTTK010000217.1, read on the forward strand.
CAACTATTCGCTGGACGGCGCCGCGCGCGGGTACCCGCGGATTGTCGAAATGCAGGTGATCCCGGGGGAGAAATCCGGGGTGCGGTTGGTCGTGAATGAGTATCCCTACACCGGGCCGGACGGCGCCGGTGCGTTCTGCATCGGGGGAGGACCGACGGGCACGACATTCCTTCCCGTCCAGGTCGGGCCCGCAAGTTTCGTCCTGGCCGATCGCCTCGCGTTCTGCCGGTTCTCGTTCCGCGAGCTTGCGCCCGATCGCAGGTCCGCGGTCTGGGTGCCAATCTGGGGCAACCGGGAACTGCTGCCGTCGGGCGTCCGTGTCGACATGACGCCGCTCGAGGTGGATCCTGCCCGCGTGCCGCTCGAGAGCATGACGATTGCAATCCGGCTGACGCGGCACGTGCTTGCGAAGTATCCCGATGAACTACCGAGGTAAACAAAACGCCGGCGAATCCGGGTCCGCTCTTCTGGCGGTCCTCTGGTTGTCGGCCGCGCTGGCTGCGATCGCCTTCTCGGTCGCGATGACAGTCCGCGCCGAAACCGAACGAACGTCGAACTTCGCCGACTCGACTCGCGCCTACTATCTGGCGGCGGGATCGATTGACCGCGCCATCTTGTGGATCCTGCGCGGACCGCCCACGTATCAGCCGCCCATGCCTTACATCACAATGGATTACCCCGGCGGCCAGGCCGTCGTCGAAGTCATCCCCGAGACCTCAAAACTGGGGATCAACGAGGCCTCGGTCGAGGACCTGACCAGGCTCGTGGCGGCTGCCGGAGCCGACCCTGGTCAGGCACGCTATATCGCTGAAGGCATTATCGATTGGCGGACTCCAGGGGCAGGGGGAGCAGGTGACCAGGAATACTTGCGGCGGAATCCGTCTTTTCGGGCGCGTCACGCGTCTTTTGAGGAGATTGAAGAACTTCTGCTGGTTCGCGGCATGACACCGGAATTGTTTTATGGCTCGTATTTCGAAGGACAGGACGGCAGGTTGATCCCGCGCGGAGGCCTGAAGGACTGCCTTTCCGTGTGGGGGCCGACGACGCAATTCGACGCCAATACGGCGGATCCGGTGCTGCTGATGTCACTTGGAATGACGCCGCAGGCAGCGTTTGAAGCAGCACAGGTGCGGCGGATCAAGCCGTTTCACAACGTTGGTGATTTCGCTTTCGGACCGGCGGCGGGACGTCTGCGAATCGGCGGCAATGTCATCTGGACGCTGCGCGCCACCGCGCGGTTGAAGATCGGCCAGGGGCGGCTCTCGGAATTGTCGCGAACCGTTTCGGCGACCGTGAAGTTCTTAAGGCCCGAGGATTACAATCCGCCGTATCACTTCCTACGCTGGTACGGCGATGCGTGGGCGCCCAGCGCCGCGCGGCCACTCGACTTTGTGCCAGGTGGAGCGCTGCCGGGAATTCTGTCTTCGGGGACGCCGCGATGAGCGGACGGAACTGGCTGGCGTTCGGCAGCGGAGTCGGTGTCGAAATTGGCGAGCGTCATCTTGAAGTCACGGCGGTGCAGGTGCGGCCGGGCGGTGCGCGCGTTTTGGGGTCGCTGACGATCCCCAACTACGAAGCGACTCCTGCGGCCGAATGGGGCGCGCAGTACCGCGAGTTCGCGAAGAAATTCGGCGTGCAGCATGTGGCGGTCATGGTTCTGCTGCGGCGGCGCGATGTGATCCTCCGTCAGGTCGCCATGCCGGGCGTCGCCGACAAGGATCTCGATTCGGCGGTTGGCTTTCAACTGGAAACTCTGCATCCCTTCAAAGAATCCGACGTGATTGCGTCGTGGGCGCGCTTGCGGAAGACGGGAGGAAAGAAGTCCTCCGAC
>JBDTTK010000218.1:0-7010 GCA_039930685.1 Bryobacteraceae bacterium
GACCGCGCACGTCACGGCGCTGTATCCGGGCTTTCTAGCAGCAGCGCTGGCGGCTGGCGTTCCGCCGTTATTGGCCGCGCTGCCGCTGGCGTATTTCTCGAATCTGGACGCCGGGATTACGCATTACGGAACCGGGTCCGCGCCGATTTATTTTGGAGCAGGCTATGTCAAGCAGTCGGACTGGTGGCGGATCGGGTTTCTGATCTCAGTCGTCAACTTGATGATTTGGCTTGGCGTCGGCGTGTGGTGGTGGAAGTTAGTGGGCTTCTGGTAAGGGAACCGATCGGAGACGGATTCGCGTCGGCGGGACGCGCCCGTCACAACGACTCGCTTTCTTGCGCTTGGCGATTACGAGGACTTCGGCTTCCTCTTTCGCGGCGTCTGGGCGAGTGCGCTTCCGGCGGCTTTCTTCGCTCGCGGGGTGGCTGTCTTTCTCCCGAGCACTGTGCCCGCCGAACTGGCCGCCTTCTTCCCGGTGACGGCTTTACGCCCGGTTTGCGAGAGCGCGCTTGCAGCGGCGGTCTTTGCAGCCTTCGGAGCGGCTGGATTCTTGAGAACACGCGAAGCAGCGGTCGCGGCCCTCTTTTGAGTCTGCTTGGATTTTTGTTTCTTGGCCATAGAGGTTGATCCCAGCGTACGCTACGCGGATCAACTTCGTTTCAATGGCGCAGGGGTAGACGTTGACAGGTCTCGGCGCGCCGAGTCCGCTGAGGACCGTGTCGAGCATGCCTTCAATGAGGCGCTCTTTCTCAACCCAGTCGAAGCGGTGCTTCACGATCAGCAGCGATGTGATGCCGTGAATCGCGGCCCACAGCATTTGGCTGGTGGCTTTCACGTCGTGGATCTGGAAGATGCCAAGCTTGGCGCATTGCGCGACCTGACCTGCGAGGTGGTCGAACGTCCTCTGCCCGGCGGCGCGTGCGCGCGCAAACGCTTCCGGATCCTCGCTAGTCTGCATCTCGGTCATGAAGGTCAGCTTGTAGTGGTTGGGATGCTTGGTGCCGAAATCGATGTAGGCGCGGAGACCCTTGCGGAGAGCTTCGAGAGGATCGGAAGTCGAGCGGTCGATCTGGAGCGACTTCTTTTCGAGTCTCGCGAAGGTTTCTTCGCAGAGCTGATCGAGGAGATCAGCCTTGTCCTTGAAGTACAGGTAGATCGTGGTGGGAGAGTACTCGATCTTCTCCGCGATCTTGCGCATGGAGACATTGTCGTATCCCTCATGCACGAACAGGTCGCGGGCGGCATCGAGGATCTCCTGCCTGAGTTCCTGTTTTTCCCGTAGGCGGCGTTCTTGGACACCCATGTTTTTCAAAGCAGCTGAACGGCGTTAACTAAACTAGGCCTAATCTAGGCCCGTGCTAAAGAATTGTCAAGAGTCGCCAGCAAGAAAGATTGCATCTAACAAAATTTTCCCGGGTTTTGGGGCTTCTAGTGAGGCTCTTCCTACCCTCTTCAAAATCTCACATTCGCCAGACAACTATCTCAAAATCTGCTTGACGTGACTAATTAGTCACGTTAGTATGGAGTCACGTCAAGGAGACGAACGAACTCATTATGAAACTCGAAGATTTGACTCTCGATCTCGAACAGCAAGTCGAAGTGAAGGCGGCGATCGGCGACGTGTTCAAAGGAGTGCTGCACCGGTTTGGCGAAGGCAACACGCGCCCAAACGGCGAGCCACTGCAGATGATCCTCGAACCGTGGCCGGGTGGCCGATGGTTTCGCGACCTCGGCAATGGCGTGGGCCATTTTTGGGGCCACGTGCAGGCGATCAAGGCGCCGACGCTGATTGAACTGAGCGGTCCGATGTTCATGTCGTACCCGGCAGTGAATCACGTAGAGGTCAAGCTGGACCCGATCGCCGGCGGAACCAGGCTCAGCCTGCGGCACCGGGCGATCGGGCTGATTGACGCCGGCCACCGCGAGGGCGTGCATGCCGGGTGGCGACACATCCTGGACAGCATCCGCAATGATCTGTCTGAAGTCGCCGAAGCCAAGCGCGCCTGATGCCGGACGATCTCGATAGCGTATGGAAGGCGCTGTCGGACCCCACGCGCCGGGCGATTCTGGACCTGCTGCGTGAACGTCCACGGACGACGACCGAGCTCGTGGATTCGTTCACCAACCTGTCCCGGTTCGGCGTGATGAAGCACATCGACGTACTGCGAAATGCCGGCCTGATTCAGACGCGCGAAGAAGGCCGTCAGCGCGTGAATTCCTTGAACGCCGTGCCCATCCGCCGGATCTACGAGCGCTGGGTAAGCCGGTATGAAGAAATCTGGTCGGACAAACTGCTCCGCATCAAAGAAGATCTGGAACAGGGTCCGCCGGCAGCCCCGGGGCCGCGTGCACGGCCGCCGGGCGATCGTGAGACGGAATCCGAAGAGAACTAAGTAAGGAGCGAATATGTCACAAGTCCATGCATTCTTATCTGAACTGGAGCAGGAAGCGCAAATCACGCGACGCGTCCTCGATCGTGTTCCGGCCGACCGATTCGGCTGGCAGCCGCACGAGAAGTCGATGACGCTCGGTCAGTTGGCGTTGCACGTGGCGACGGTCCCTGGAGCACTCGCAGAGGCTTCGCGCCAGTCACCGTTCCAGGTCCCCGGCTTTAGCCATCCGAGTCCGGCCGGCAGCGCGGAGTTGATCGCCGCGTTGGATGAAAGCGTCGCGAAGGCGCGGAAGGTACTCGGCGCGTTGCCCGAGTCCGCGCTGGCGGAGAACTGGACCGCAGTGGACGGCGGCAGAGAGCTGGTGACGATGCCGGTCGGCGCTGTTCTCCGGTCGCTGATGCTGAACCACTGGTATCACCACCGGGGTCAGCTTTCGGTGTACTTACGGGAGTTGGGCGTGCCCGTCCCATCCATCTACGGACCGAGTGCGGATGAGAATCCGTTCGCGGCCAGACCGGCGGCAGCCGCTTAGGTTGCCTGAGGGGCCAGGCTTGCCTGGCCCTTCCCGCTTTTGCCGAAGCGGGTTACTTGCCGGAGAATCGCGGAGCCCGCTTCTCGACGAAGTGGGCGACGCCTTCTTTGAAATCTTCGCTCGAGAATCCGGCGATCATCTCTTCCAGCGAAGTATCATAGGCCGCCTGGAAATCCTGCATTTGCGCCAGGTAGACCTGCTTTTTCATGATGCCGATGGACCGCGGCGAAACCGATACCGCGATCTCGCGGGCAAACGATTGGGCCGCAGCTAGAAATCCATCTTCGGGCAGAACACGGTTGACAAGCCCGAGGTGCAAGGCTTCGGTTGCATCGACCATTCGCGCTGTCATGAGCATGTCGAGCGCGGGAGCGAGTCCGATGATGCGGGGCAGCATCCAGGCCAGCCCGTACTCTGCGACCAATCCGCGCTTCGCGAAGATGGTGGAGAAGCGGGCGCTAGCGGCCGCGAGGCGGAAGTCGCAAAAGAGGGGAAGTACGAAGCCGAGACCGACGGCGGGTCCATGGACGGCAGCGATTACGGGTTTGGGGATTTCGGTCAGCCAGGCGTGCTTACGGCGAAACTTCTGCGATCCGGCGGCTGCGTTGGCGGGGCCGACGTCGTTGGGCTGCATCTGGCTGCCGGCGCCGTCGGTTCCGCCTTCCTCGGTGAGTCCGGCGAGGATACTCATATCGGCGCCGGCGCAGAATCCCTTGCCGGATCCAGTGAGGACAATGGCGCGGACCGCATCATCGGCGGCGGCGGCTTCGACAGCGGATTGCACTTCCTGCTCCATCTGGCGGGTCCAGGCGTTCAGCTTATCGGGCCGGTTCAGGGTGATGGTCGCGACCCAGTCTGTGACGTCGTAAAGGATTTGTTCGTAGCTCATATCTTTTCCTTGCAGCGCCCCCGGCCGCTCGTGTCGTGCGCGGTCTCTGGAGTTCGCGTTCGAGGGGTAGCATACCGGATTTGGAGGGACGCAAGCAGTTCTGGAGTGTCGTGCCGTGCAGTACGATCGCGGAGTTCTAGAATCGAACTAGGTGCCGACGCCATCCTGTAACGAACATTCGCGGAAGCGATTTCTGACCGCGCTCCGCGACGAAACGTTTGACGTACTGATTCTCGGCGGGGGGATCAATGGCGCCGGGACGTTACGCGATCTTGCGCTGCGAGCCAAGGTGGCCGGAACACCCTTGAAGCTGGCGCTCGTCGAGAAGAATCACTTCGCCTCCGGGACATCGGGGAAGAATTCACAGTTGATCCACGGCGGATTGCGCTATCTGGAATATTTCGAGTTTTCACTGGTGCGTGAAGCTCTGCGCGAGAGGGCGACGCTGCTCGAGATCGCGCCGCATCTGGTCGAGCCGCAGGCGTTGCTGCTTCCGACCTACGGATGGTTCGACACCATCCTCTACCAAACCGGCCTCTGGATGTACGACTGGTTCGCGGGCGCGCGGAACATCGAACGCCACCGTAATGTTCCGCTGAAGCGGCTGGTCGAACTGCTGCCGGGAATCGAGACGAAGGGACTCACGGCGGCGGCGCGATTTTATGATGCGCGGAGTCATTCGGCGCGGCTCGTTCTCGAGAACATTTTTGAAGCTGCCGGCAACGGCGCGGTGGCAGCGAACTATTGCGAAGCGGTATCGAAAGAGAAAGAGGGAGACGCGTGGCGGGTCCGGCTCCGGGATTCGCTCACCGGCGACTCCTTCGAGACGCGCGCGCGTCAACTAGTCGATGCGACCGGGGCATGGAGCACCGAGAGCCATCCCCGCCTGGTGCGCGGTTCGCATTTGATCCTGCCGCAACTGTTTCCCGGCGAAGAGGCGATTTCCTATTTCGATACGCAGGGGCGCATCATTTTTTTCATTCCCTGGGGAACGCACCGCAACCTGACTCTGGTGGGGACCACGGACGCGGATCACACCGCCGGCGCGGACAAGGTCGCCATCTCGGACGACGAGACACGGTATCTGCTGAGCATCGTGGCACGCGTGTTTCCGAAGCATTCGCGAGTGACGCCGATCGCCACCTACGCGTCGCTGCGTCCGCTGTTGCCATCGGGCGGCTCGGCGACTTCGGCGTCGAGGGAGCATCGCATCTGGCGGGCCGAGGACGGCATCGTCCATATTTCCGGCGGAAAGTATACGACCTACCGCTCGATGAGCGAGGAGGCGTCGGATCTCATCGCGGGGAGAGCCGCTCCGGCGCTCAGCGAGGTCCATGTGACGGCATCGACACCGGTCGCGGGCAATTCCCAGGATGCCGTCCGGGCGATGCTTGCGCGGCATCCGCGCGCGATGGTCAATCACTACGGCGTCTTGTCGGCCGAGTTCGAAAGAACGATTTCGCCGGAGGTGCTGCCAGGACTCGACGCCTTCGAGAGCGCCCAGTTCCGATGGGCCCGGCGTCACGAACTGGCGCAGAAGCTTTCGGATTTTCTGTACGTCTCAACCTATCTTGGCTATGAGCGTCCGTGGGCGGCGGAAACGCTGGCTGCGCTCGAGGCTGAGTTTAGGAAGCCCGTACCGACCGCAGGCTAGACTTCTCGCTTCCGGCGGCCGGCTCCAAGTTCCCGGATGCGCGATAGTGGGTTACCGTGCGCTTCATCCTGCTCCGCTCCGCAATCTGCCTGATCGGGTTATTGCTGTTATGGCTGCTCGCCTCTCGTCCCGCGTCGGTGTTGCTGGATCGCTTCACGACGGCGCGCGCGGCGTCGATTCCCGCGATTCCGATTGAATACGAAGGGGGAGGATTTGGCGTCGGCGATCTCACGCTCACGTTTGCCGGGCTCGACAACCTGAGAACGGATCTTGCGTTGCGATCCGATGGGTCGGAGCGGCTGATTTTGTCGAGCGGCGGGCGAACGTTTCCGTTGGGTCCCCGATTGAGTCCGCCGGATCCAAGTGGGCGGCCCGAGATCCGGTTCGAGCCGGATGCGGGTGACATCGTGACGTTGACGCTCGATCGAAGCTGGCTGGCGTGGCCGACGTTCTGGGACATCAAGATCATGACCAGGACGGCTTGGTTTCGCAGGAACGCCTATTACCGGCTGAAATGGAAGAAGAAGTCCGGCGCAATACTCGACATGCTGTGGCGGTACGAGCAGCAGTACTACCCGAGCAACCGGTTGGATGTGACCAGCGGCTGGACGCCACCCTTGATGATGTTCAAGTCGACTACAGGATTGGCGCGAGTGGAAATCACGTCAGGAAATGCGGAAGCGGCGGCCGCCGAATATGTCGCGGGGGTGAAGGGTTGGAAGTACTCCGAATACCGGACCGAAGGGCGAGGAGCCGCACCAGACGGCCGCAGCGATTTGGTAGCGGTTATCTTTCTCGAAGACGAGCGTGGCGCGAACCCAGGCGCCGGAAAATCGCTCGTCCTGCAAGTGGATCGGGTCACCCGCAAAGTGATCCAGGAAATGGGCAGTCAATAGATTCCGGGCAAGCGGATTCGACGGTCCGTCTCGCGTATAATCAAAATCTGCTTCCGGAAGAGCAGGCTCTGCCGCTGCATTTCTACGAGTGCCTGATTCCGGATTTTTCGGAGTAAATGGATCATGTCAGGCAAGCCGAAGTATACGATTGGCAGGGACCGAACCTGCGATATTCCGATCGCCGACGACTCCGTTTCCCGCCTGCACGCCGAGATTAGTTTTTCAGAACGCGGACAAATCGTCCTCACGGACTTGCGCTCGCAGAACGGCACCTTGATTCTGCGCGGCGGAAAGTCGATCGAGGTCCACACCGAGATTCTGACGCCGACTGACGAGATCCGGTTCGGCGACGTCACCTTGTCGGCGAAAGACGTGATTCAGTCCATCGAGCGGAACGCGCCGGGTGCGTTTAGCGCTCCGTCAGGCCAGGCCATGAACCCTGCGTTAGCCCCTCCGCCTCCGCCGCCGTCCATCGGATTTGGCGCGCGTCCGCCTGCGGCTGCCCCACTCAGCCCACCCGGGGCTACGCCGCAACCTTCGCCCGGGCGGCTGATCCGTTGTGAGTGCGGCGCCGTCAAGACGATCGGAGTTCCCTGCCCGGGGTGTCACCGATGATGCCCGCAGTTCCCATCCAGGTCCAGGCGGC
>JBDTTK010000219.1:0-6976 GCA_039930685.1 Bryobacteraceae bacterium
AGATTTCGATGCCATACATCTGCGGCGAGATGGCAAACGGGATCGCGACCACCGACATGGTTGTCGAGATTGGCCGGACGGGAATGCTGGGGTTTTTCGGCGCGGCCGGATTGGCACTCGACCGGATCGAGAAGTCGCTCGCGGATCTCGAGACCCGATGCCGGGATTTCTCCTGGGGGTCGAACCTCATCCATTCACCGCACGATTCGGCACTCGAAGAGAAAACGGCGGAGCTCTATCTCCGTCATCGCGTCACCCGCGTTTCGGCGTCGGCATTTATGGCGGTGAGGCCAAGCATCGTCCGGTATGCCTATTCGGGCGTTCGGCAGAATCCGGACGGATCAATCGAACGGCGCAATCATGTGTTCGCGAAGCTTTCAAGGCCGGAAGTCGCCAAGCAGTTCATGTCACCGGCTCCTGAGGCCATGGTTCGGCGACTCGTCGAACAAGGGCTTTTGACGCAAGCGGAAGCGGCGCTGGCCGCGCATCTTGCCGTCGCCGAAGACATCACGGTCGAAGCGGACTCCGGAGGGCATACCGACAATCGTCCGTTGGTTGCTCTGCTGCCGGCCGTGCTTTCCACGCGTGAGGAAGTCCTTAGCCAGTACCGTTATCCGAGGCCGGTCCGCGTTGGCGCGGCGGGCGGCGTCGGTACGCCGTCGGCGGTGGCCGCGGCGTTTTCGCTCGGGGCGGCGTACGTACTCACAGGGTCAATTAATCAGAGCGCCAGAGAGAGCGGGCTGAGCGAAGAAGGAAAGAAAATGGTCGCCCAGGCCGGGCTTGCCGACGTCATGATGGCGCCCGCCGGCGACATGTTCGAGATGGGCGTCAAGGTCCAAGTGCTCAAACGCGGGACGCTCTTCGGAGTGCGGGGCGCGAAACTGTACGATCTATATAGTAGATACGAAAGTCTGGAGCAGATTCCGGCGACGGTAATGGCGTCGCTCGAGAAAGATATCTTCCAGCGGCCGATCGAGGATGTCTGGGCGGAAACGCGCCAGTATTTCCTGGCGGCGAAGCCGGAAGAAGTGACGCGAGCATTGAAGGAGTCGAAGCATCGAATGGCGTTGGTGTTCCGTTGGTATTTGGGTTTGTCCAGCCGTTGGGCAATTCAGGGCGATCCCGGAAGGCGATTCGACTATCAGATCTGGTGCGGCCCAGCCATGGGCGCCTTCAACCAGTGGGTGGCCGGTTCGTTCCTGGATGACATCGCCAATCGCGGGGTTTCACAGATTGCGCTGAATCTGATGCATGGCGCGACGTCCGTTGCGCGGGCGCAGCAGCTTCGGGCGTTTGGCGTGGATGTTCAGCAGAGCGCGTATCATTTCCGACCGCGCGAGTTTGCGTTGCCGGATACTCGAGCGGGGGCGCATGCCTGATCATCAACCGATCGCCATCGTCGGGCTCAGCGCGCTTTTTCCCGGATCGCAAGGCGCCGCGGGTTTCTGGCGCGACATCGTCAGCGGACGCGACTTGATCACCGACGTGCCGGCGAGGCGCTGGCTGATCGAGGATCACTACGACCCGGATCCGCAGGCTCCCGATAAGACGTATTGCAAGCGCGGCGCATTCCTTTCGCCAGTCGACTTCGATCCCCTCGAATTCGGCGTGCCTCCGAATGCGATGCCGGCAACCGACACTTGCCAGTTGCTGGCGCTGGTCGTGGCGAAATGGGCCTTGGAGGACTTGGCGCGCAACCAGTCCACCGAAATCGATCGGGAGCGCGCGAGCGTCATCCTCGGCGTAACCTCAGGTCAGGAACTATTTCTCGAAGTCGCGGCCCGCATGCGGCGCCCGATGTGGGTGAAGGCGCTCCGCGAAAACGGCATCCCTGAGGATCAGGCTCAGAAGATCTGCGCCGACATCGCAGCGTCGTCGGTCCCGTGGCAGGAGAGCACGTTTCCCGGCATGTTGGGCAACGTGGTGGCCGGGCGAGTCGCGAACCGGTTCGACCTGCACGGCACCAATTGCGTCACGGACGCGGCTTGCGCGAGTTCGCTGGCTGCGATCTCGATGGCGGTGGACGAACTCCGGCTGGGCCGATCCGACGTCGTCTTGGCGGGCGGAGCGGACACGTTCAATGACATCTCGATGTACATCGCGTTCTCGAAGACGCCGGCACTCTCGCCTACTGGGGATTGCCGGCCGTTTTCGGATCAGGCCGATGGAACGCTGCTCGGCGAGGGGTTCGCCATGTTCGCGCTGAAGCGCCTCCGCGACGCGGAGCGCGACGGCAATCGGATCTACGCGACCATTCGCGGAGTGGGTTCGTCCTCGGACGGCAAAGCGAAAAGCATTTACGCTCCGCTGCCGACCGGCCAAGCGCGAGCCATGAAGCGCGCGTACGAGGATGCGGGCTTCGGTCCGGAAACGATCGGCCTGGTCGAGGCTCACGGAACGGGCACGGCCGCCGGCGATCAAGCGGAACTCGAGAGCCTGAACACAATCTTTCGTCCGGCCGGCGGGAATCGGCGGCAGTGGTGCGCCCTGGGGTCCGTGAAGTCGCAAGTGGGGCACACAAAAGCGGCGTCCGGCGCGGCGGGGCTATTCAAAGCGGCGCTCGCGCTGCACCAGAAAACGCTGCCGCCAACGATCAAAGTCGACCGTCCGAATCCGGCGCTCCATCTCGAGGAGAGCCCTTTCTATCTGAATACGCGCAGCCGGCCTTGGCCGAAGCCTGAGCATCCTCGCCGAGCGGCGCTGAGTTCGTTCGGTTTTGGCGGCACAAACTTCCATATAGTTCTCGAGGAGTATGCGGGTCCGGCTGAAGCGCCGCCGCAGTTGTGGTCCGCCCCGTCTGAGCTAGTGCTGCTCTCCGCCGAGACGCGGGAAGGGCTGCGCGAGAAATGCGCTTTGCTCGCAGGAAGGCTGGCACAGACGAAATCGGAGTTGTCGAGCATTGGCCTCTCCAGTCAGATCGAATTCGCAGCGGCGCTTCCGGAGCGACTCGCGGTTGTTTGCACCAGCCTTGACGACCTTTCCGCAAAGCTCCGTCAGTGGCTGGCTTCGGGCTCGTGCACCGGCGTCCACTACGGTCAGGGCGAGGCCAAGGCCGGCAAGACGGCATTCCTATTTCCCGGCCAGGGCAGCCAATATCCTTGGATGGGCGCTGACCTCGCGATTGCCTTTCCAGTTGCACAAGCGGTTTGGGACGACGCGGTCTGGCTGGCGGACGCGGTGTTTCCGCGCCGGACGTTTCAGGTCGACGAAGCCAAGGGCCACGCCAAGCGCCTGTCGCAGACCGAACTGGCTCAGCCCGCCATCGGCGCTGCGAGCGCTGCCCTCTACGAGTTGTTGAGCCAGGCAGGCCTTGCGCCGGATGCGGTCGGCGGCCATAGCTTCGGAGAGATTACTGCTCTGCATGCGGCAGGCGTCATCGACCGTGTGGGCATGCTGAAGGCCGCGCGACGCCGGGGCGAACTGATGGCCGCGAGTTCGACGCAACCGGCGGGAATGCTCTCGGTCTCCGCAAGCGCGGACGAAGTGGCCGCCCGCGTCGCGGAATGGTCGCTCGACGTCGTACTTGCTAACCACAATTCTCCGAACCAAACGGTGTTGTCCGGGCCCGAGTCCGCGATTGCAGAGGCCAAACGAAGATTCTCCGATCAGCGGGTTTCGTGTGTCTCGCTTCCGGTGTCGACCGCATTCCATTCGCCGTTGATGCGGCCGGCGGCCACGTCGTTTCGCGAGTTCCTCAGCGAGGAAGCGTTCGCGCCGCCGCGTGTTCCGGTCTATTCCAACCTGGATGGCGCTTTGCAGCCGGAGGATCCGAATCAAATTGCCGCGAGGATCGCGGACCAGATTGCTGAGCCAGTCCTGTTCCAAAAGATGATCGAGCGGATGCACATGGACGGCATCCGCACATTCATCGAAGTCGGATCCAAGGACGTGCTGACCTCGTTGGTCGGCGCGATCCTGCAGGGCAAGGATCACCAAGCCGTTGCCCTGGATCGCGCGGGCGTGAACGGCGTCGAAAGCTTTTGGGAGGGCTTGGGACGGCTGTCGGCGCTCGGCGTGCCACTGAACTTTCGCGCGCTTCGCGACGCGCATTTGATACCGATCGAAAGTGCAGACCCGGTTCCGGCTCGCTTCACGATGCCAGTGGATGGCGGAAACATCGGCCGTCCGTACCCACCTCCGCGAGGCGCGGCCGCATTGCCGCCACCGAACCCAGCTTCGACGAAACAAGCCCAAGTAGCACCGAAATCGGCAGATTCGGTGCGAATCGATCCGCCGATGCCAAAGCCAAATACAACTCCAAATCCGTCTTCCACAAAGGCGTCGCCGCGATCCGATAAACCTATCATGGCCGTCACCGCGGTGCCGGAAGATGAACGTGTTCGTTCGTACCAGATCTTTCAGGATGCGATTTCAGCGGCACAACGAGAGTGGCAGGCGAATCTGACCCGCGGGCACGAGGCGTTTCTTGCGACGATGCAAGCCGCGTACTCTGGCCAACTCGGCGGAGATGGATCGACGCTGTCGGCTCCGCGGACCGCGACTACGGCAATTGAGCCCGAGGCCGCCATTGCTATTCCCAGGGTTCCAGCGGCGCCTCCACCCGCCGTCCTCGTCGAGGAACCGGTAGCGAGGCTGGATTTCCTCTCGATTCTGGCGCGAATCGTCTCTGAGAAGACCGGGTATCCGGTCGAGATGCTCGATCCAACGATGGCTTTGGAGGCTGACCTCGGTATTGATTCGATCAAGCGCGTCGAGATCTTCTCCGCGTTGCAGGATGAGGTTCCGAGTCTTCCGGAAATGGATCCCGGCCAGATCGGTTCGCTCCGGACTTTGTCAGAGATCGCGGAAATGCTGAGCGCAGCCATTCCTGAGGGCGCTTCGGTCTCGAAGCCCGTAGCTGTTCTGGAATACACGCCTGCCTCGCAGGTAAACGGCGTCGATGTCACCGCTCTTCTCACGGGCATTATTTCTGAGAAGACAGGATATCCAGTCGAGATGCTCGATCCCTCCATGGCCCTCGAGGCGGACCTGGGGATCGACTCGATCAAACGCGTCGAGATTTTCTCGGCTCTTCAAGACAAACTACCTGACCTTCCGGAGATGGATCCCGCGCAGATCGGGACGCTACGAACGGTTGCTGATATCGTGGCGGCTTTGGGTCCGCTTTCTGCCGCGAGCGCGACTCCTGCAACGGCTGATCGCGATTTTGCGAGGTTGCTGATCGAGATCATCTCCGAAAAAACCGGTTATCCGGTGGATATGCTCGACCTTGAGATGGCTCTCGAAGCTGATCTCGGAATCGACTCGATTAAACGCGTCGAGATTTTTTCGGCGATGCAGGATCAGATGCCTGAGTCGCCGGAGATGGATCCAGCGCGACTCGGATCGCTGCGAACGATCCGCGACGTTGTGATCGCGATGCAGGAGACGGACCGAGGGGGCGGTATTGCCGCCGGATCGCAGGTACTCTCCCCAGCCGCAGCTCCGGTTGCAGTGCCGCCCGATCGCTTCGTGGTTTTGGCGCGTCCGGCGGCGGCTTGCGGGCACGAGATGCTTCGTCGGGATGAGGGCGTGGTCGTTATCACGGCCGACGGAAGCGGACTGGACGAGGCACTCGCCGAAGAACTTCGGTCACGGGGCTATCAGGCAGTAACCGGCGGCGAGGATGCCACCAGCGCCCGGGCATGGATCTGTCTCGCCCCGCTGCGTGAGGCATCTACGATCGATGCGGCCGTCGCTGTCCATAGCGAGATCCTTCGAGTCGCGAAGACCGCGGCGGAAAGATTGTCGACTGGCGGCGGCGTGTTCGTTACGGTTCAGGATACCGGCGGCGACTTTGCAAATCCGATCGGCCTGGCTGCCTGGAGTTCCGGCGGCGCGGGACTTGCGAGGACGGCGGCCCTCGAATGGCCGAAGGCCCGCGTGAAGGCAATCGACATCGAACGATCGGGCCGCGACCACCGTGAGCTCGCAAGGGTCATCGCGCAGGAATTACTCGCGGGTGGACCTGAGATCGACGTGGGATTGAGGGCGAATGGCCAGAGGTGCTCCGTTCAATCGATGCCCGCCGCCCCGGACACCAAGCGAATCGCTCTTCCGGTAAAGCCGTTCGTTCTTGCGACCGGCGGTGCGCGAGGGGTCACTGCCGCATCTTTGATTCAGTTGGCGAAAACGCTTGCGCCAACCGGCGGAATGCGAATTGCGCTGGTCGGCCGCACGGCGCTGGCTCCGGAGCCCGATTTTCTGCGCAACTGCGCGGATGAAAGCACCTTGCGGAAGGCGTTCGTGACCGCAGCCGGTTCGGAGAAAACGGCACCCGCAAAAATTCAGGCCGAGGTCTCCCGGATTTTAACGATGCGTGAGATCCGGTCCACCATCGCGGCACTCGAAGCCGCAGGAAGCGACGTTCGCTATCTCGCTCTTGATGGACGCGATGCCGCGGAGTTGTCTACCGCGATGGCCGGTCTTGGCAGGGAGTGGGGACCCGTCGACGGTGTCGTGCATGCCGCCGGGGTTCTCGCTGACAAACGAATCGCAGACCTGTCCACTGAACAGTTCGAGTCCGTTTTTTCGACAAAGGTCGCTGGCTTGCGAGCACTCATGGAGGTCACGCAAGACGATCCTCTTCGCTTTCTGATCCTTTTCTCTTCTGTTGCGGCCCGTTACGGAAACCCGGGTCAAGCGGCTTACGCGATGGCAAACGAGGTCCTTAACAAAGTGGCATGTGCCGAGGCACATCGCCGCGGCGACTCGTGCGTCGTGAAATCCCTCAACTGGGGACCGTGGAATGGCGGTATGGTAACGCCCGCTCTAGCGCGCCATTTTGCAGACATGGGCGTTTCTCTAATTGAGCTTGCGGGCGGCGCGCAAGCGTTCGTGGATGAGATCTCGAGGGATGACTCCGCCGTAGAGGTGATTCTGGGCGCGCCCCTACCACTTGCACCTAGGGAAATGCGCGTGCGAATCCTTCGAAGTTCGCATCCGCACCTGCATGATCATCAAATCCAAGAAGTGC
>JBDTTK010000220.1:0-6902 GCA_039930685.1 Bryobacteraceae bacterium
CCGCGGGCTTATTGAACGCATCCGGATCCCAACTGGAATCCGGCGACTTATCGAAGAACCGTGTGCTGTCGGCTTCAGGGGAGGTTCCGAACTTCGAAATCTCGCGGAGCCTAAGCGTCTTTCCGTCGGCGGATAGTGACAAGTAATCGGTCAGCATCAAATCCTGGCTGAGCTTTACCACCGACTTCACTACCAGCGTCTCTCCGTTCCAAGCCGCATCGCTGGTCATCGGACCGCCGTGCATCGTCCCGGTGCTGGCTCCGCCGATCGCATACGTCGCGGAGCTCTCCTGGATCGCCCCCGACGACAAGTATTGTGTGGAGACCGAGAAAGACGTGCCATTGTGCTGGATCTTGAGGGTCATCCGGCGGGGCAGATTCTTTACGGCCGCGCTCTTCACTTTGTCCAGTTCCCAGACGCCCGTCATGTTGGGTTTCGTCTCTGCGGCCGCCGCGGAGACGAAAAAGATGAGGGTGAATAACGAGAGGATCATGTATCGCGGATCGTGCCATCCGGGTCGGGAAAGTGCAACCCAAATGGGACTGCTTTGGGCATTTCATGGGCCGGACCCAGAAAACCCTGTGACGAGCCGGATTGCGCCGGCACTTCATCTCATACCGCTACGACTGAGTCCGATAAGGTCAGCGTGCGAGCCTTACTCTGCTTCGTCCTTTGCGCCGCGCCTGCTCTCGCGCAGCAAGCTCACTACGCCGCTGTCGACTCGGCGACTCCGAAAATCTCGATCAAGCTACGTTGGCTTCGGCGTGCGACCCTCGCCGCCAGTTGCGCCACCAGTATCGTGCTCGATACCTGGTCGACGCGCTCGGTCCACGCCGCGGGCGGCGTCGAGACGAACGGCCTCTTTCGTTCTCCGGGAGGCGAACCCAATTGGGGCCGCATTATCGGATTCAAAATGGGAGCTTGCGCCGCCGGAATCGTCCTTCAGGAAACATCACTGATTCGCCGGCGCGAGACTGCTACCTCCGCCTGGACCGCGATCGGCGTCAACAGCATCCACTCCGCGATCTACTCCGCGACCACGATCCACAACTTCCGGCTTGCCGGACAGCTTCGCTCGCAGCCCGGTACGCCGCGCTGAACCTTATTTCAGTTTTCGCCCGAAGAACCCGTCGGCCGCCTTCATCGCGTCTAGCCACCGGCCAAACGTCAGAAAGTCGTGGACCTCGTCCGGAAAGATCAGCTGCTCGGGTTCGATGTGCTGTTTTCGAAGCGCTTCCACCAGCCGGACGGTTTCGCTGAAGTTCACATTCCGGTCGTCGTCGCCGTGAATCAGCAGCACCGGCGACTTCCAGGTCTTGACGCTCGCCAACGGCGACGACTCGAACGCCAGCCGCGCCGCATCCTGCTGTGCCTGCGGATTGTAGGCTGGCACAAAGTTCCGGATGGTTGTATTCCAGTCGTGAACGCCATGGATGTCGACTCCCGCCGCGTACAGGTCGCTTGAACGAGATAGCGCCATCGCGGTCAGGTATCCGCCGTATGATCCGCCGTAGACGCCGATCCGCTTTCCGTCGACATCCTCGCGGCCCTTCAGGTACACGCCCGCTCCTTGCACGTCCTGATACTCGCTCGCGCCCGTCGCGCCGTAATTGATCGCTTCCCGGAACTCCATGCCGTAGCCGATTCCGCTGCGGTAGTTCACGCTCAGTACGAGGTAGCCTTTACTCGCCAAATACTGATTCATCGCGTAGGTGTTGGCGTAGTAGTACATGTAGTGGAACCCCAACACCATCTGCCGGCGCGATCCGCCGTGATAGAAGGCGATCGCCGGATACTTTTTGCCCGCCTGATAGCCCGCGGGCAGAAAGAGCTGACCGTGAATCGTCAGCCCGTCCGCCGACGGAAATAGAACCTGCTTTGGTTCCTGCAGCGCAGACTCCGCCGGATAACTCGGCGTCACGATGTTGCTCATCCCCGACGTTGCCGCCACCGCCGGATGCCCCGGCTGCTTCGCCGTCGACCGCAAGACCACAATCGTGCCGTCCTCGGCCTGCACCGGAGCCCACTCGATTCCGGCACCGGCGGTCAGCGGACGCGGGTCGCCCGCCGGAGTCACCGACCATGTGTGCCGCCGGTCGATGTCGCCCTGGTTCGACGAGTACAGCACTCCGCCGCCGTTGCTCATTGGAGCAACATGCTCCACCTCGAACGCTCCCGGCGTCAGTTCCTTGGCCGGAAGCTTGGTGGCCACCGCCACCGCGTAGAGATGCCGCCATCCGGTCTTTTCCCATGGAAAAATGATGCTTCCGCCGTTGGTCCACACCAGGGACTCGCCAACGGCCGGCGAGAACGCACTGCCTTTGCCGGGGTCCGCCCGCCAGATCTCTGCCCCCGAACCGCTCGCCGCATTCGCGACCCGAATCGACCACGGCTCGGCTTCTCGCACAGGGCCGAACGTGAACGCACGGGTCTCGGCGGACTGCCGTACGAACGCTACCTGCTTGCCATCCGGCGACCACTCCGGACTGTCGTCACGATCGACGGAAGGGTCAAGATACGTCACCGCCTTCGACGCGAACGTGTAGACACCGATAAAGCCATGGTCCCCGCGGCTCGACACGAACGCGACTTGCGTTCCGTCGGGCGAGAACTTCAATCCGCCCGCGCGGACTTTGGTATAAAGCACCAGCTCTGGCTTCGCGCCGTCGAGATTCGTCGCATACACCTGACCTGCCTTGCTGAACAAAACGCGGTCGCCCTTGGGCGATACCGCCGGCGAGGCGCCCTCGGCTAGCTTCTTCGGATCTCCGCCCGCGAAGGGAACGAACCAAACGGCCTGCTCTGGTCCCACCGCCAGCGACTTTGGATTCGGGATGTCGCGGAAGGTCTCAATGTCTCCGCCGCGCGTGTAGACGACACCCGCCGGAGTCATTGCCAGCTGCCCGATCTCCTGGCCGTCATCGTCCTTGAAATGCGTGAGCTGGCGCCCCTTCCACGCAGGACCCTCCGCCGTCCACACGTTTCGCACACCGCGGTCGGTGACGACCCACGCCACGCGATTTCCTTGCACAGTGAGGTCCTGCGAGAACGGCGCACTCAGGAATTGCTCGAGCGAAGGCTGAGCGCACAGGGAGAGAGCAGTAAGCAGCAGGAAACTCGCGATTCGCATAGGTCCGATTCTAACAGCGCCGTTTCACGCTACGAACGATAAGACATACTGTCTACTCCCCGCGAAAATCGGCAAAATACTGATAGACTCGACACTCGAAGCCATGTCCATCAGCTACGTCCAAGGCCCCGAACGCCCCCTCATCGAGGACCCCATCAACGTGGTCTTCCGGCGTACTGCCGCCGAATTTCCGGACCGCCTTGCGCTCGTCTCCTGTCATCAGGAAATCCACCTTACGTGGTCCGAACTCGCGGCCCGTGTCGAAGAGACCGCCCGCGGACTCCGCGGCCTTGGCCTTCAGCCCGGCGACCGCTTCGGCGTCTGGGCGACCAACAGCATCGAGTGGGTCTGCCTGCAACTCGCCGCCGCCCGCGCCGGACTCGTACAGGTCAACGTCAACCCCGCTTACAGGGCCAATGAGCTGAACTACGTCATTCGCAAGTCGCGCATGCGCGCGCTCTTCCTCGCAGCCTCGGACGCGCGCTCCGACTACCAGAAAATCCTGCTGCAAGCCACGCACGAGCCCGTCGCTTCGCTCGAATACGTCGTCTACCTCGGCGAGCCGTCCTGGGATTCGTTCCTCGCCAATGGCGTCGACATCGAGCCATTCGAGCAATCCGCCCGCGACGTCGTCAACATCCAGTACACCTCCGGCACCACCGGATCGCCCAAAGGCGTCCTGCTCACCCATCGCAACCTCGTCAATAACGGCGACGTCATCGCTACCGGACTCCGGATCAGCGAAGAAGACCGTCTGTGCGTTCCCGTGCCCATGTACCACTGCTTCGGTTGCGTCGGCGGAACGATGGTCATGATCACTCGCGGAGCCGCGATGATTCTTCCGGCGGCCAGCTTCGATCCCCTCGCCACCATGGAAGCCATCGAGGACGAGCGTTGCACCAGCGTCTACGGCGTTCCGACGATGTTTATCGCGCAGCTCACGCACCCCGATTTTTCGCAGTTCGACTTCTCGTCGCTCCGCACTGGCGTGATGGCGGGCGCGCCGTGCCCCATCGAGATCATGAACCGCGTGGTCGATGACATGCATTGTCCGCAGATGACCATCATGTACGGCCAGACCGAATCGTCCCCGGTCATCACCATGGCGACCGTCGACGACGATCTCGACCGCCGCGTCTCGACCGTCGGCTGCGCCTGCATGAACACCGAAGTCAAGATCGCAAATCCGGGTGGTGAAACAGTGCCGGTCGGCGAGCAGGGTGAACTTTGCACGCGCGGCTATCTAGTGATGAAAGGCTACGACGAGGAGCCCGAAGCGACCGCACGCGCCGTTGACAAAGACGGCTGGCTCCGCACCGGCGACCTCAGCATTATGCGTCCGGACGGCTACTTCCGCATCACCGGCCGCATCAAGGACATGATCATCCGCGGAGGAGAAAACATTTATCCGCGCGAGGTCGAAGAGTACCTGTACACGCATCCCAAGGTCGCTGACGTCCAGGTCGTCGGACTGCCCGACGCCCGGCTCGGCGAGAGCGTCGCCGCGTGGATCAAGCTCAAGCCGGGTGAGGAATGCACCGAAGACGAGATTTGCGAGTTCTGCAAGGGGCAAATCGCGCACTTCAAAATTCCGGCGCACATCCGCTTCGTCGACGAGTTCCCCATGACCGTCACCGGCAAGATCCAGAAATTCCAGATCCGGCAGTTTGAAGTCAAGGCGCTCGGGCTTGAATCCGCGGCCAGCATCGAAACCGCCTGACCTGGCCCTGCCAGGCCACCGCCGCGCCTCGGCGAACATTACACTGTTAGACACGCATGACTCCGACTATCCCCATCGCCGCCGTCACCGACGAATTCTCCGCCAATCTGCCCATCGCATTGCCCGCGATGGCCGCCATCGGCATGACCGGGGCCGAACTCCGTGTCGTCAACGTCGGCGCCGGAGTGAAGAACGTCATGGACCTCACTGACGACGAATGCAAGCTTGCGCGAGACCTCCTCGCCGAACACGGCATGCAGGTCGTCTCCCTCGCCTCGCCGCTTCTGAAGTGCGTCCTTCCGGATGCGCCCGAAGTCGACACCCGCTTCCAGCAGGACATCTTCAACTCGAAGCACACGTTCGCCGACCAGCCTCGCCTCGCGGACCGCGCCTTCGCCCTCGCCGAGTTCTTTGGCGCGCCCATCATCCGCGTCTTCTCCTACTGGCGCACCGTGGACCCCGACCAGTGCTTCGATCGGATCTGTTCGGCGCTCACCGCGCTCGCCACCGACGCGGCTTCGCGCGGCGTTACCATCGGTCTCGAAAACGAGCACGCCTGTAACATCGGGACCGCCGCCGAGAGCGCCCGCGTCCTCGCTGCAGTCCACCACTCGAACGTCAAACTGGTCTGGGATCCCGCCAACGCGCTCGTGGGGGGCGAAGTCCCATTCCCTGACGGATTCTCTCTCCTGCCCGTCGCCCGCATCGCCCACGTCCATGCCAAAGACGGTCGCATGGTGACCGCCGAGGACGGATCGCACGTCGCCGAATGGGGTCCGCTCGGTACCCGTCACGTCGACTGGAAAGGCCAAATCGCAGCGCTCAGGACGGCCGGCTACAAAGGCTGGATCAGCCTCGAAACCCATTGGCCCGGTCCCGGCGGCAACAAGATGGAAGCCAGCAAGATCTGCGGCTGGAACCTGCGCGGGCTGGTCTCAGAGTAACCGAGGTTCATTCGCCCCAACTCCGCCCGAAACTCGTTGAACGAAATTAGCATCGCCGTCCGTTAGTGGACAGGTGGATGCCCTCGACGCACACTTCCTCGACTGTCCGCCTTTGGGATTCATCCACTTAGGACGGCCCCTGGCGTGCGCTTCATTCCTACGATGTGGTCTGACTTTCTGCAAGATATCCGCTACGGAATTCGCCGTCTCCGCAGCAATCCCGGCTTCACCGCGGTGGTCGTACTCGTCCTTGCCCTGGGCATCGGAGCGAACACCGCCATCTTTAGCCTGGTCAACGGCGTTCTGCTCCAGCCGCTCCCCTATGAAGGCGGCGACAGGCTTGTGGTCCTGCGTCAGGGAGCGCCCCGCGCAGGCATCGAGAGCGTGCCATTCTCGGTGGACGAAATCGCTGACTATCGCCGCGACAGCAGGAGCTTCGAAGGCGTCGTCGAATACCACAACATGCAGTTCAACCTCATCGGGCGGGGCGAACCGCAGCGAACTGAAACCGGCGTCGTCTCCTGGCAGTTCTTCGACGTCTTTGGCATCCACCCGGTCGCCGGACGCGCGTTTCGCGCGGAGGACGAGGCGCTCGGTGCTCCGCCCGTTGTGCTTCTGAGCTATGAATTCTGGCGGCGCAGCTTCGGCGGCGACAAATCGATCGTCGGCCAGACCTTTGAGATGAATGGCAAGGTCCATACCGTCATTGGAGTCCTGCCGCCGATTCCGCAGTATCCGAACGAGAACGACGTCTATATGCCGACCTCGGCTTGCCCCTTCCGGTCGGCGCCCATGATGACGAGCAACCGCGCAATGCGGATGATGCAGGTGTTCGCGAAACTCAAACCCGGCGTCTCGATCGAACAGGCACGCGCCAACATCGCGGCCATCGGCGGTAATTTTGAGCTGCAATATCCGGCCGCCTACCCCAAAGGCAACGGCTACTCCATCGCCGCTCTGAACCTCAAGGACGTTCTTACACAGCGCGCCCGCACGACGTTGTTCATTCTTCTGGGCACGTCGAGCCTCGTTCTCCTGATCGCTTGCGCGAACGTTGCGAACCTGGCGCTCGCGCGGCTTCTTCGCCGCGAGCGTGAGATGGCCGTTC
>JBDTTK010000221.1:0-6864 GCA_039930685.1 Bryobacteraceae bacterium
GTTGGCCCTCTACAGCCTGGATCATCCAAGTGTTCCGCTTCGCATGGTCGACTTCCGCGATGATTTCAGCGCCAAGCGCAGTGAACTCTCGCGGCGCGTGATCAACGACGCCGTCTACGGCGTCGCGGGCGTCTCCCGCTTCGGAAACTGGCCGCTCATGACGGCGGAGATGAGTTACTCGTTCATCCGTTCGCGGCATGGTGCTGCCTTGGACCATTCGGCCCGGCTTCGATCTTACGCCCAGACGCGTTATCAACTGGCATTCGACACGGAGTTGCAGCCGGAGTTCCGCAAGAATCTGCTTCGAAGACTTGACAAGCTGGGGATGAACCCGCTCGAAGACAATGTGTTCCAGCAAAGCACATTCGCGAAGTTGCAGTATCAGTCGTTGACCGCTTACGCGCGCGATCCGGACGGTCTGCTTAAGAAGCTGAATCGAGACCGGAGGGCCGAACTCGCCAAGCGCACGCATCACGGATTTCTGGCGGGTTTTCTGCAAACGGCAAATTTCCTCAGTTTTGGACTCTATACGCATCGCGAGAGAGACACGTCGGATGTCCTGCCCCTGCTGGCATCCGCCCGCAGGATTGAATCGCATCAGAAGTTCCTCGAAGCGGTAGCGGCGTCGAACTCGGTATCTGAGGTTTCCTGGAACAGCGCAGATATCCGCCGCGCTCTGGATGCGCTCAGCGAAGGGGATTTTCCCGCCAAGGCGGCGCGCGCGGTCGCGCAAGTCTTTCTGGAGAGCCGCAACGATCAACTGCGGTTGAGCTGCCTTCGCACGCTTCACCGGATCGGTGCGGAAGAATCCCGCTCCGAATTGCAACGCCTGGCGCTAAACCGCCGTCTGGATCAGCAATGGCGGCAACTGGCGCGCGGCTATGCCGAAGCGCCGGCGAGCGTGGCGTTGGATCCCATCCTCCCCGTCGAGGGTTCGCCGGCCGCCGACTCGGGCCGCCTCGATCCACTGCGTTGAGTACGTTTCTTCGAACTACTTTCGTCTGCCTCCTGTGCTCGGCCTCTCTGATGGCCGAGGCGAAGCGGCTGGTCCTGCTTAAGCTGGACGGTGTCCCCATGGGCCTGATGAACCGGTATCTTGAGGAGCGAATGCCGAAATCGGAAACCGGGCGGGCGGGCAAAAGCCGTCTGCCCTGGATCGATGAGGTATTTCGAAAGAACGGCGTGATCTTCGACAATTTCTATGTGCGCGGTATCAGCTTGTCGGCGCCCTCCTGGTCTCTGCTCGACACGGGCGCCCATTTGCAGATTCATGGAAACGTAGAGTACGACCGCTATTCGCTGCGCTCTCGCGACTATCTGAATTTCTTTCCGTTCTATTTCAAGTACGTCCGCGACCGGCAGGTAGATATGCCGGGCGTCGAGGTTCTCGACGAAGCGCATGTGCCGCTCCTCATCGATTTCTTTCCCTACAAGGAGCGCCTGCAAAGCTTTCAACTCTTGCAGCGCGGAATCCGGTA
Organism: Bryobacteraceae bacterium; assembly: GCA_039930685.1. Lineage (GTDB taxonomy): Bacteria > Acidobacteriota > Terriglobia > Bryobacterales > Bryobacteraceae > JBBQWZ01. Next base: position 1,479 of record JBDTTK010000221.1, read on the forward strand.
CACCACGCTGACCGAGGGTCTGAAGAAGCGTTTCACCTCGCGGTCGGTGCAGGACCTGGTCGACGAGTGGCAGACCGGCTTCTCGGTCAGCGTCGCCGTGGCCGAGCAGGTCGAGCGGGATCTGTTGGCGGCACTCGCGAATCCGGGCGTCTATTACCTCGATCTTTTCAGCGGCGACTTTGATCACTCCGCTCATCTGACGGCGGATCCGGTCACGCAGCGCCATGCGCTCGAACGGATCGATGCGACCATCGGGCGGGTGTGGTCGGCTATACAACGCAGTCCCTACGCCGGGCAGACCTTGTTTGCCGTGGTCTCGGACCACGGAATGAATTCGGACCCCAAAGTGTACAGCCAGGGCTTCAATCTGGTGACGCTGTTTAACTCGCGCGCGGCGGGCGGGCATCATGTCTTGACGAACCGGCATCCGCTCGCTGAGTACAAATTGCGCGGCCTCGATCCATTCGTGAGCAAGGTGGTCAACCCCAGCGCCGACGCCACCTATCTGGGGGGGCAGCAAAATGAGTATCCGACGGCGGTCCTCGATCTCGACGGCAATGAACGGGCCGGGATCTGGCTACGCAGCAACGATCTGAACAGGCTGCATGTCCGGCTGGACCAACTGAACCGCGGTCAGCCCCGGGGCGCCGCCCGAGCGGCGTTGATCGATGAGTTCATCGCGGAGCGAAACGCCTGGCGCGACGGGGTCAACCTTTCGACGACGCAAATGGAGAGAGAACTCGAGGCCGTCGACTGGTACACGGCCGAGGAAGAGGCGGCGGTCGAGACGCTGCGGAAGAAAATCAAGAAGATCAAGTCGTACGAGAGAGATGAGGGCTCAGACAAGGACGAGAGGCGTATCCTGATCCGGCTCGATTCGTGGAGAGAGGACGCGCGGCTCTACCGCGAATACCTCGGAACGATCCGCCGGCTGATGAATTTGGGTCCGGACCGGCTGGAGCCGGGGAAGCTGGTGCTGACCGACCTGATTCCCAAACTGTCGATGGGCGACCTGAACTCCATCCACGATCTGCAGAACTACATTGTCGGAGCAAATCCCGACGGATCTTTCCGGGAGGTCAATTACTTTCGACTTCTGACCCAACAACGCGTGCGGAACAACGTGCAGAAGGACGTCAGCGCTTATCCCATCGACATGATCGCGGTCCGCGCGCCCGCGGAAGCGCTGCGGGCGGCGCTTCCGGAGGCGGAGCGTCCGGACCGGGACGCCGTCTGGGTGTACCGCGATGAGGAGCATCAGGCCTTACTGCTCAGCCGGACCGCACAGGGGCGGCTGTACCTCCGGCTGCTTCCGGTTCGCAGGCTTACTCAGGATGCGGGCGGCACGATTTCTTTTGAACGGGCGGAATGGGGTCCCGGATTTCCGCTTGAACTGTTCGAAGATCCGCAGTTGGCGATTGCAGGCGATCGGGCAACCTGGCTTTCGGCATGGCACGAAGAGCGTGACTGGTTCCGGGCTGTGCATCGGACCCATTATTCGAATGGCGTGATCGGCCTTCACGAACATTTTCTCCGCGATCCTCTGCCGCCGTTCGAAGAGAACGACATCGATCTGCTCAAGCGAATCACGGTGCGGCGCAGCCAGCTACGGGAGACCGATATGCTGGTATTCGCCCGGGAACATTGGAATTTCAACGTACGCGGGTTCAATCCCGGCGGCAATCACGGATCGCTATTCCGCATCTCGACACACTCCGTGTGGATGATGGCGGGTCCGGATCTGCCGCACGCAGTGCGGATTGAAGAGCCGTACGACAGCCTTTCGTTTCTTCCTACGATTCTGCGTCTCATCGGCAAGCAGCCGCTTCGGCCGCTCGCCGGACGCCCTGTTGACGAGATACTGGATGGCAGATGGATCAAGAGCAACTGAAGGCCCTACTGGAACAGGTGCAAAGCGGCGGAGTCGATATCGACGCAGCGATGGAGCGGCTGCGCCACATGCCGTTCGAGGACCTGGGCTTTGCCAAGGTCGATCACCATCGGGCATTGCGGCAGGGAATGCCGGAAGTCATCTTCGGCAAGGGTAAAACGCCGGCACAGGTTGTCGGAATAGCGCGGACGCTCGCTTCCGGCGCGAGCAATGTTCTGATTACGCGTGCTACCGACGAAACGGCGGCGGCGGTGATGCAGGCGTTTCCGGACGCGGAGCACTTTCCGGCATCGACTGCGGTCCGAATCTGGCGGGACCGGACTCCGCGAGGGCGCGGGAAGATCGCGGTGGTCTGCGCGGGAACGAGCGACATTCCGGTCGCCGAAGAGGCCCAAGTGACCTGCGAGGTGATGGGCAACGAAGTGGATGCCATCAACGACATCGGCGTGGCGGGAATTCATCGGTTGATGAGCAATCGCGCGCGGTTGGCGGAAGCGAAAGTCATCGTGGTCTGCGCGGGAATGGAAGGGGCGCTTCCGAGCGCCGTGGGTGGACTGGTGGCGTGCCCAGTGATTGCGGTTCCGACAAGTATCGGCTACGGTGCGAGCTTTCACGGCCTGGCGGCGCTGCTTGGCATGCTCAATAGTTGCGCCAGCAACGTCACGGTGGTGAATATCGACAACGGGTTCGGTGCCGGCTACGTTGCCAGTTTGATTAACCGCGCCTAATCCGAACGTCGATTTGCCGAAGATCCCTTAGACGAGCTTGTGCGGCGCTTGCGTCTAAAGCACTGAAAATGCGGCGGGGAACACGCCCAGGTGATCATTTAACATAACTCAAGGTTACTGCCGGCGATCGCTTGCTATATTTGCCTTGCACCTCCAAGGCAACCACTATGTTCAATCGCCGTACGTTTCTGTCCACTCTTGCCGCCGGTTCACTGACGGTGAAAGCTCGCGCCGGCGTCGATCTGATTCGATCCGCCCGCAGCGGACCGTGGTCCGCTGCCTCGACATGGGAGAATAACCGCGTTCCGGGGCAGGGCGCGACTGTTCAGATTCTATCCGGTCATGCTGTGCTCTACGATCAGATTTCCGCGTATCCCGTCCGAATGGTTCACGTGCTGGGGAACCTGAAATTCGCCGGCGATCGCGACACGATGCTGGATGTGGGGCTGCTCAAGATCGGTGGCGACTCATCGGAAGATGGGTTTAACTGCACGATGAATCACTCCGGACCGCGACCCGTGCTCGAGGTCGGCAGTCCGGAGAATCCGATTTCGGCATCGCGGACGGCGCGCATCCGGCTGGTCTATTTTGACGGTGCGGACAAGGAATCTTTGCCTTCGATCGTTTGCTGCGGCGGACGTATGGACTTCCATGGCGCTCCACTTAGCCGGACCTGGCTCAAACTCGGCGCTCCGGCGTCGAAAGGCGACACGGAAATTACGCTGGCGGAGCCTGTGACGGGATGGCGCGTAGGCGATCGGATTATCCTCACCGCGACGACCCGGCAAAACAAGGCCGCGAAGACATACCGCAATTCCGTCCGTGACAACACGCAAACCGAAGAGCGTGTCATCCAGGCCGTTCAGGGCGCGAAGATCGTCGTTGACCAGCCCCTCGTCTTCAATCACACGTGTGATGGATTGTATCGAGGAGATGTCGCGAATCTTAGCCGGAACGTGATCGTCGAATCCGCGGATCCATCCGTTGCCCGGGGTCATACCATGTATCACCACGGCTCGGCGGGGAGCGTGAGTTACGCCGAATTCCGCCGCCTTGGAAAGGAAGGCGTACTCGGCCGCTACAGCATGCACTTCCACCGGCTCGGCGATTCGATGCGCGGCAGTTCCGTCATTGGAGCCTCGATTTGGGACAGCGGTAACCGATGGATCACTGTGCATGGCACAGACTTCCTGGTGGTCCGGGACTGCGTCGGGTACAACTCGATGGGCCACGGCTTCTTTCTCGAAGACGGCACGGAGCAGTACAACGTCTTCGATCGCAATATCGCCGTTCAGGCCCGCATCGCCAAACGGTTGCCGGATCAGGTGCTTCCGTACGACTACAACGACGGCGCCGGATTCTGGTGGGCCAATAGCCGCAACACCTTCACCCGAAACGTCGCAGCCGAGTGCGACGAGTACGGGTTTCGCTTCGACGTGGTGAAGAGCGCGAAATTCGATCCGGTCCTCACGATTCGCGAGCCTGACGGAAAAGAGAGCGCGCGCGATATCCGGACGCTTCCGTTCGTGCGCTTTGAAGACAATGAGTCGCACTGCCAGCGGCGGCACTCTTTCAATCTCGGCGGCCTGGATACGTTTCTCGAAGGCGGCTGCGGGGAAGTCGGTCCGGACGAGAAGCATCCATTTATTCTGCGGAACAGCCGCTCCTGGAATAGCCATTGGGCCTTCCACACGAAGGCGCCCTGCGTCATGGTCGAGAACTTCGATATTCACAACGTCGAGTATGGAATCTGGAAACAGAACTTCGACCGGCATGCATACCGTGGTTTGAACATTACGGAAGCGAAGATCAGCGTAATCTTCGATTCCAAGGGCACGCAGCCGGTGGAAGCCATTTTCCCGAAGCCGCTTTCTCCGGTCGACGATGTCGCGCCGATCACCGTCATCACGCGCGTCAGCAGGGCTCCGAACGGAAAGATTGTCGTCCGCGGTACGACGCAGGATGTTGCCGCAATCAAGCGCGTGCAATTGAACGGCGTGGACGTCAAGGCGGTCCAGCCGAATTTTGCGGAGTGGGAAGCCACGGTGCCAGCAGGCGCCAAGTTGACGGTGCGCGCGGAAGATTACGCCGGCAACGTCACGACGACCGAGCGCAAAGTGGACGCCTAGTCGTAACCAGGCCGCCGGGTCGTGAGATGCAACCGTCTTCTGAAGAAAAGGAAATCTAGCATGATCGTTCGTTGGATCGCCCTACTCTCGCTTATGCTGGTACCGGCATTTGCGGAGTCCGTGGCCGGAACGTGGATTCCGGCCCGCGCCAACCCGAACCAGAGGCCGCCGAAGCTCGTACTCATCGTGGACGGCGGCAAAGTGACAGGCTCGTTCACCAACGGGTCAGGCAAGTTGCCTCTGTCGGGAACTGTCGATGGGAATAACATTTCCTTCATACTTGAGGCCGCCAAAGACGGCCGGGCGAGCCGGTTCAAGTACGAGGGCGGTTTGTCCGGCGACGAACTGAAACTCACCATCCAGCGCGAGGGCTCCGACACGCCGCCACGTCCCATCACCATGAAACGCGAACAGACCGCGTCCAAGTGATGCCAAGTCCTTTGGGGACCTGGCATCTTTTGGAATCGGCGTAAATCGCTTCGATCGTTCTGTAAGAAACCAATCCATGAAAATAAAGACTCTTCTTCCAGCCCTGCTCTCCCTTGTGGGAGCGGTGCAGATTTGCGCGGCCGACCCGATGCTAGCGGTGGTAACGCGCGGCGACTCGGCGGTCAATCTTTACCGGGTTCGAGGCGCAG
>JBDTTK010000222.1:0-6844 GCA_039930685.1 Bryobacteraceae bacterium
GTTCCGGACTCTGGCCCTTCTCCACGCTCGGCTGGCCGGACCAGACTCCGGACCTCGCCAAGTACTATCCGACAACCCTGCTCGTCACCGGCTTCGACATCATCTTTTTCTGGGCCGCCCGCATGATGGTGTTCGGCATCGAATTCATGGGCGAGCCGCCGTTCAAGCAGATCCACATCCACGGACTGGTTCGCGACGCCGAAGGCCAGAAGATGTCGAAGACCAAGGGCAACGTCGTCGACCCGCTGGAAGTGAACGAGAAGTATGGCACCGACGCCGTCCGTTTCGCTCTGCTCGTCAGCGCCGCCGCCGGAGCCGACGTGTCGTTCGGCGAAGAGCGCCTGACCAGCGCGCGCAACTTCACGAACAAAATCTGGAACGCCTCGCGCCTCATCTTCGGACGCGCGGGCATCACGGTTCCGTCGAAGGCGCCTGCCCTCGAAACCCTCGAAGACCGCTGGATCGTCAGCCGCCTCAACGCTGCCGCCGAAAAAGCCAACCGGGCGATTGAGAATCACCGCTACCATGAGGCCGCGGATGCCATGTGGTCGTTCTTCTGGGACGAATTCTGCGATTGGTACCTCGAACTCATCAAGCTCCGTACCGAGGTCCCCGTCCTGCTGTGGACCTACGAGCGCGCCATGCGCCTTCTGCATCCGATGATGCCGTTCATCACCGAGGAATTGTGGCAGCGCCTCGAAAACGAAAGCGGCGCGAAGCTTGGAAAATCCATCTCGCTGGCCGCCTACCCGCAATCCGAGGATGCCTTGGCCGACCCAGCCGCCGAATCCGAAATGGCAACCATGCAGTCGATCATCACCGCCGCCCGGACCCTCCGCGCCGAGCGCAAGGTCGACCGCAAGCTGAACGTCCCCGGAACGCTCTATGCGGAAGGCGCAGCCATTGCCGTCGCGCGCGCCCGCTCCGAAGCCATCGGCAAGCTCGCCAACGTCACCCTCGCGCTCAAAGAAGGCAAGGCGCCCAAACTCGAAGGTGCCGTGCGATCGACTCCTGAGTTCGACCTCGTTCTCGAGCTTCCGGAAGCGGAAGGCGAGCGCGACCGCCTGATCAAAGAGAACGAGCAGCTCCGCAAAGTGATCGAGAACTCCGATCGCCAACTCGCGAACGAAGACTTCATTCGCAAAGCTCCGGAAAAAGTCATCGCCAATATCCGGCAAAAGAAAGCCGAGTACGAAGCCCAGGTCGCGAAGAATCTGGCCGCGCTCGATCGCGCGGTCTGACGTCAAAAATGAAACTCGACCTCACTCATCCGGATATCGTGTACCTCGTGGAGCATGCCCTCGCCGAGGACGTCGGCACCGGTGACCTCACGACGAACGCCACCGTCGACGCGGACCTCCAGGCCGAAGGCCACTTCCACGCCCGCCAGCCGCTGGTTGTCGCCGGCGTCGAATTGCTCCATCTCTTGCTTCCCGACGTCCACATCCATTTCGCGAGTGGCGACCGCGCGCAGGACGGCGACATCATCGCCTCTGTCCACGGACCCGCGCGGCTCTTGCTCACCCGCGAACGCGTTTCTCTGAATTTTCTGCAGCGCCTCTGCGGCGTCGCGACGCTCGCCGCACGCTACGTCGACGCCGTCACCGGCACCGGCGCAAAAATTCTCGACACGCGCAAAACCACACCCGGCTGGCGCATTCTTGAAAAGATGGCCTCCGCCGCGGGCGGCGTCGTGAACCACCGCATGGGCCTCTATGACGCCGTGCTCATCAAAAACAACCACATCGCGCTTGCCGGAGGCGTCCGCGCCGCTGTCGACCGCGCCCTCCACGCCGGACTTCCCGAAGGCATCCGCATCGAATGCGAGGTCCGTACCCGCGCCGAAATCGACGAGGCTCTCTACGCCGGTGCGTCGCAGCTCCTGCTCGACAACATGACACCCGCCGAGGCCGCCGAAGAAATTCGCTACATCCGTGAGCGCAGCCCGGAAACGAAGGTCGAGCTTTCCGGCGGCATCACACTCGACACCGTCCGCGCCTACGCCGAAGCCGGACCCGATTTCATCTCCTGCGGCGCGATCACGCATTCCGCGGTCGCCGTCGATCTGAATTTTCGCCTGAAGGCTCGCTAGATGCTCGATCTGTCCCGCCTCCGCGAGCGCTGGCCGGACCGGGAAGTCCATTGGCGCGAATCGGTGGACTCCACCATGTATGAGGCGCAGCGCCTTGCGTCTCTTGGATGCCCCAGCGGAACCGTCGTCGGCGCGGACGAGCAGACAGCCGGCATCGGGCGTCACGGACACCACTGGCATTCCGAGGCCGACGCCGGACTCTATTTCACGGCCATCCTTCGCCTCCCATCCCCCGCGCCGATCGTGACGCTGATGCTGGGTGTCGCCATTCAGGAGGCTATCGCCACGGTGACGGGCGTTCGTTGCGACCTTCGCTGGCCAAACGACCTGCTCATAGGCGAAAAGAAAGTCGCCGGCATCCTCGCGCAGTTGCACGAAGGCGCGGTGCTCGCCGGAATCGGCATCAACGTAAATCATGCGGCGCTTCCCGTCAACATCGAGGACGTCGCCACGTCGCTGCGGCTCGTCACCGGACACGGGTGCCGCCGCGACGACCTTCTGCTGAGCGCGCTCGAATCCATCGACCAGCATGCCGCCCTCTCGAAGGAAGACGTCCTGCGCCTGTTCGCTCGCGGTTCGAGCTACGTCAACGGACGCCGCGTCACGGTCGATGGGATGCGCGGCGTCACGTCGGGGCTGGATGCCGACGGCTTCCTGCTTCTTGAAAAAGAGAATGGCGGCCGCACGCTGATCCTCGCGGGCGGCGTCCGGCCCGACCCGGCGTAGAGGCTGCCGCGCGACATACTGAGTTTGGAATCTGTGGACGCTAATTACTTCAACTATTTCACCGAAGTGGAAGATCACTTCCGCCGCGCCAGAGGAACTGGCATGTTCCTTCTCTCCCCGTTGGACTGGGTATTGATCGAGCATTGGAAGAACTCCGGAGTCCCCCTCGAAGCCGTCCTCCGCGGCATCGACGCCGCCTTCGAGAAGTGGCAGACGCGGCGCAATCGTACGCAAATGGTGAACTCCATCGCGTACTGCACCCAGGCGGTCACCACTGAGGCGAAGGCCATGGCAGAAGGTATCCCGGTGGCCTCGAAGCAGCCCGCTCCGCCGTTTTCGCTCGAGGACCTCCAAGCCCATCTCGAACGCACCGCAAATGCGCTCCGCGCGCTGGGCATCGCCGAATCCGCGGACTCCCTCGATCACTTGCGCCGCGACGCCGAAGTCCACTATCGCGATCTCGAGCAACTCGAACAACGCCTAACCGCCCTCGAGGACAAGCTCGTCGCATCCATCCGAACTCGAGCCACCGAAGAGCAGTTGTTCGCCGCTCGCCGCGACGTCGATAGCCAAATCCGCCCGTACCGCAGCAAGATGTCGGCGGAACAGCTTTCGATGCTCGAACGCCAACTCCTCGAACGGCGTTTGCTCGAAGACGCGAGACTGCCGCGTCTTAGCCTCTTTTACCTGCGTTGAGTTCACACCAGGAAGATACACACCATGCCAGACAACGCCGACACCATCGCGCGAGCCCTCTTCGAGGAATACTTCTTCGCCTGGAATAACGCTGACAATCCCGGCATCCGCAAAGTGACCAACTTTCCGTTTGTCGCGCTCCGGCCCGGCGGCGGCGTCATCGTCAACGCCCAGCCGGACGACTTCCTCGTCGATTTCCCGCAAATGACTCGTCAGGAAGGCTGGCATCATTCCAAGCTCGTCAGCGTCGAAGTGTTGAACGCGGACGCGCCGGACAAGATCCTCTGCCTCGTCTCCTACACCCGCCATAAACAAAACGGCGGCCGGTACATGACCGGCCGCACGTTTTATCTCCTATCGAAGGTCCACGAACGCTGGGGAATCCAGGTCCGTTGGACCATGTCGCAAACAGCCTGAATTACCTCGGCCGGTATCCCCACTTCGACGTCAGATAGTCGACGATGGCGCTCTTATCTTCCGGCTTCACCACCGCGCCCCAGCCCTTCATCTTCTCGACTTCCTTATCCCATTGCGCCTTTGTCAGACGCTGCTGCTCCATCACGTCGGACCCGTGGCATGGCAGGCAACTGCTGCGGACCGAGGCCGGCATGCTGGACGGGGCGACGGCCGGCGGCTGCCCTTCCGGAGTCCCCGCTTTCGGCTCGCCAGTGACCGCCTCCAGGCCGATCTGGTGGACTTTGTTGTTCTGATACCCGCTCTGATTCCATTCCTGCGAGAAGGGCTGAATGTCCTTCGCGGTGCGTGCCCGCGCCATCACGTTGAAGTAGCCTTCGTGAGCCGGCGTCCAGCTTGCGTGCCACAGGCGCCAGCCAAACTGTGAGTGCTCCGGACCGAACGTCGCCGGCTTCCAGGTGCGTCCGCCATCCGTGCTGACGTCTAACGCGGTCACCGGGCCGTCATCGCCCGTCCATGCCGCGCCGCTGATCGTAACCGGCTTCCCCACTGAAACCTGCCCGCCCGTTAACGGAGCCGCGATCACCGACTTCACGCGCAGGCTCTGCACCGGGCGCATCTGGTCCGCCGGAACCGCAACGCCTGGAGGCGAAAGCTTCAGCGGATAGCGATAGGCGGTCTTCATGAAGAATCCCTGGAATTCCTTATCGAGCGCCGTGATCTTCGTGAGCCACTTCGTCCACGAGTCCGTGGCCCAACCTGGAACCACCATGCGCAGCGGAAAACCGTGCGGGATCGGAATCGGCTGGCCGTTCATTTCGTACGCGAGCATCGTATTGGGATCCATCGCCCGCTTGATCGGCAGCGCACGCTGGAACTTCGGCATGGTGCCGATCGGAACATCCACTCCGTCCTGCAGCAGTTCAATCGCCGAGGGCTTCACGCCCGCGAGCTTCAGCACATCAATCAGCCGGACTCCGGTCCACTTCGCGTTACCTACGCTGCCGTAACCCCACTGCAGGCCGGGCATCGACGGATCGAAGAGACCGCGTCCATTGCCGGCGCATTCGCACACGGCGACCGCTTCCACTTTCGGAAGCTTCTTCAGATCGTCCATCGTCAGCGAGACGGTCTTGTTGACCTCGCCTTCGATCGTTAATTTCCACGAGGCCAGGTCCACTGTCGGCGTGTAGTGATGGCTCCGGACGTAGAAATTCTCGATCGGCGTCAAGTAGTGCTGGAAGCCCGACATCGGCATTTCCACGTCGTAAGGACGCGCCGACTTGACGATCATGTCCCGCTTTGTGACTTCGGCCCCGCGCATGGTGGAACCCGCGGCAAGCGTGGCCGCGATCTGGAATAGTTGTCTGCGTGAGTAGGTCATAAATTTAGATGGGTGGCTTGCGAGTCTCGGATTTCGGATGCATCCCAGCCTCATGGCATGGGCGCGGCTATTGGCTCCAATCGATATTGTGCGAACTGATCGTGCCGTCTTTGACGTTGATTGAAAACTCGCGGCTCTGGCCTTCCTTCGTGATCTTCACTTTATACTGTCCGACCGGCAGGCTGAACGTCGCCGGTGTCTTCGCCGACTGGTCCTTACCTTCGATGACGACCATGAGCCCCGACGGGGCCGACGTAATGTTCACGATGCCCGACGTGGCCACCAGAACCAGATTCAGATTAGCGTCCCGTGGCAGTTCGAGGATCTTTTGCTGCTCCCGGTACCCATTCAGGCGGATCACCGCCGTGTGTCGTCCGGCCTCGAGCGGCAGGTTGCATGGCGTTCTGCACGTCAAGGCCGCGTTTCCGTCGACCACGACCTCGGCTCCCGGGGGAATGCTAGCCAGTTGCAGCGGCATCTCCTTGGCAACCGGCGGCTGTGACGTTTTCTTCTCGCTCTTATCCGGGTTCTTGACCGGCTCCTCTGTCTGCTTCTTCGGTTCGGGTGGGCGTACGTCTGTCGATTTCTTCGCCTCGGTCGTTTTCTTCGTGTCCGGCGGCGCAACCGGCTCCGTGGGATTGGTTTCCACCGGCGGTCGCTTCGTTTCAGGAAAATCGGTGTACCTCTGGTACACGATAAATCCGACACCCAAAACAAGGACCAGCGCGACCACCGCAATCAGCTTCTTGACGAGACCCCCGCTCGATGGCGTCGGCGCCGCGGGCTCTCTCGGGACACGCTGGACGGGTATCGGCGGTTCCGGCAGCGCCTCTACTTCGCGTCGCGCCCCCACCGGCGCCACCGCTTCCGGCGGCGGAGTGGCTTGCACCGGGGGTATGAAGACGGGCGGCAAAGGCAGCGAGCGCGTGGGCTCGGCCACCGGATTCAACGGAATCATGTCCGACGAAATGACGCGGACGTCCGACTGCGAGTCCGTTACCACCGGCGTCTTCGGGGGTTCAATCGGCGCCTTCAAGTACAGGCTCGGCTCTGCCATCGTCTCGACGGAGTTTGACGTGGCGATGGTAGGCATGTCCTGCCCCGCCCCGCGAGGAAGCGGAATCCATGCCGGATTCGTATTGCAGGCTGCGGCCAGCGAATTCACAAATTCGACGCACGTGTCGTAGCGATCCGCCGGCAGCTTCGCCAACGCTTTCTTGAACACGGTTTCGACAACCGGCGGCAGCGTGGCGTTGATCCGCTGCGGCGGCACCGGATCCTCGCGGACAATCTTGAACAACAGCGTCGGCAAATACTCGGCTGAAAACGGCTTCTCGCCTGTCAGAACCTCGTACGCCATCACCGCTAGCGAAAATTGGTCCGCGCGGCCATCGACCGCCGTCCCCTGGACCTGCTCCGGCGACATATAGCTCGGAGTTCCCATCATCGCGCCGGCCTGCGTCATCTGCTGCGAAACGATCTTCGCCACGCCGAAATCGGTAACCTTCGCCGATCCGTCTTCGTGGATCATC
>JBDTTK010000223.1:0-6831 GCA_039930685.1 Bryobacteraceae bacterium
CGAGGATCGTGCCCCAATTCCACTGCACGTCGACTCCGAAATAATGCAGGGCATGCAGACATCCGTAGAAGAAGGTGAACAGCCCGAGCATTCGCCGGAACCGCAACAGCGGACCCAACTTGGGAATCAACCGCAGCGGCGTGATCGCAAGCGTCGCCAACAGCAGGCGTAGCGTCCAACGGCCCGTGTACCGCGCGACGAACTCGATCCGGTTGATGCCGAGATCGTTGTGCCACCACAGCCAAGCGAGCCACGCGAGCGGCAGAAGGCAGATCACAAACAGGATGCGCGGTAACCACGGCGAATAGAGAATATTCTTCTTCATGCGGACAGAACTACCGTCCTTCTGATTATCGCGTCCGATCAATCGGTTATTCCCCGGCGCTTCGTTTCCAGGCGCCGGCCGCGCTGGCAATCGAGCGAATGAGAATGACGACTGGCGCGACGAATCCGAACAGCATAGCTGCCGCGAACAAGACGACCTCCATGTGGGCGGGCGGATTGCTCATCGTGGGATTCGATGGATCGAATTGGCTCGCAATCAAGAAGGCCACACCAAACAGCAGGACGACCAGCATGCCTCCGCCGTGAAACTGAAGGGCGTTGCGCGCTTCCAGCCGGAGGAATCCGCGTGACGGAAAGTAAACGCCCAGCGCTACCAGAAATCCAGCCACGACCATGAACAGCCCGATGTCGAACATCGGGGCGAAATTCCAGCTTCCGGCGAAGTAGGCTGAAACCGCCCAAACGGGAATGCCCAGCCACAAGGCCGCCGTCTGCACAGCGACCGCCGCCCAACGTTCGTCCCGCGACGCCAGTTCCGTCTCCCTCCGCGATTCATGCTAGCAGGCCCGTCTAAGGCAGTTCTGCTTGACAACTCGCATATGTCGTGATTCTATACGTGTAGACATTCGAGGTATGGAACCAAAGAAATCCGAGCTCCTGCAGGGCACGCTGGACCTGCTCATCCTGAAGACGCTTCTGCTTGATCCCCTTCATGGTTACGGAATCGCGCAACGGATTCTCGCCTCCTCGCGCGAAGTGCTTCAAGTTCAGCAGGGTTCGCTGTACCCGGCTTTACACCGGCTCGAGCGCAAGGGACTCATAGCATCGGAGTGGAAGGACTCCGAGACCGCGCGAATGGCCAAATATTACGCCCTAACCAAAGCGGGGAAAGCTCAGCTCCAGACCGAGTTGGAGCAATGGCGGCGCTACGCGCGTGCCATCGGATGGGTGCTGCAGTCCTGAGCGGCGTGGAGTGAACGATGCAACTTCCCTGGAACAAGAAAGAATCTGAACTCGACCGCGAGGTTCGCTATCATCTCGACGCGCTCGCCGCTGATTTCGAACGGCAGGGGCTCTTGCCGGAAGAAGCTCGGCGCCGCGCGCGGATTGAGTTCAGCGGACCGGAGCAAGTCAAGGAGAAGTGCCGCGAACAGAGTCCGTGGCGGTGGTTCACGGGTTTGCGCCAGGACATCGCGTTCGGCGGCCGAATGCTTCGGAAGACTCCGGTCGTAACAGTCGCTGCGGTCCTGTCGCTGGCTCTCGGCATTGGATCGAACACGGCAATCTTCTCGCTGATGGACGCCGTCCTCTGGAAGACGATCGCCGTTCCAGAGCCGAAACAGATGTCGCTCATCCTCTGGACGTCCGCCGCGCGTGCCGAAGGCATGTTCCGTGGCCGCGCCGGCAGCAGTTACCCCGAGAATGGCCTTCGCGTCTCCGACTTCTTCGCATACCCCGCATTTCAAACTATGCGAGAGAAGTCCGCCGGGAAGGCGGAGATTGGCGGCTTCGTGTTCCCGTTCGAAGCGAGCGCCAGTTACCGAGGCAGCACGGCCGTTGCGTCTCAACGTGGCGTTTCGGGGAACTTCTTCGAGGTTCTCGGACTGAATGGGTTCGCCGGACGCCTGATTCAACCGGAGGACGATTCCGCGAGGGCGGCGGAGACGGTCGCCGTGAGCTATCGGTTCTGGAAAAAGACGCTACACGGCGAGACCTCGGCGATCGGCCAGACACTACGGATCAACAACAAGCCACACCGTATCGTCGGAATCCTTCCGGAAGACTTCTATGGCCTTACGGTGGGCGATCCTACCGACCTCTACGTCTCGTTCCATCATTGGCCCGAATTGAAGGCCTGGAGCGAACGCAATAACGTGTTTGGAGATTCGCAATTCTGGTGGGTCCAACTCATCGCCCGGCGTGCGCCAGGAGTTTCCGCTGAAAGCTACCAGACGTTTCTCGATAGTGTTTTTCATAGCACCTGGGCCACTACTCCGCCGAAGGACCCGAAGAGCAATCCGCGGATTCGCATTGACGAAGGCAGTCAAGGGCTCGGCACTTTGCGGCGTGAGTTCCGCCAGCCGCTGTATGTGCTGTTCGCGCTCGTCGGAATGGTCTTGTTAGTGGCTTGCGCGAACATTGCAAACTTGCTGCTCGCGCGTGCGGACGCCCGGAAGAAGGAGGTGGCCCTACGTATCTCGGTTGGCTGCTCTCGTGGACGCCTCGTGCGTCAACTCCTCACGGAAAGCGCGTTGCTGGCGGCGTTGGGCGGAATTGCGAGCATCGCGTTCGCCTACATTACGGCGAACCTGTTGGTCGCGGTGGTGCCATCGCGCGGCCCCGCCAATATCCGGCTGGACATTGAATTGAACCTGCAACTCATTCTTGCGACCCTCGCGATCACCACGCTCGCTGTCGTGCTGTTCGGCGTCTTTCCCGCGTGGCGGACCACGCGGCTTGATCTGACCACCGCCATGAAGGAAGGCGCCGGCAGCACTGGAACCGCCGGACATACCTGGTGGACGCCCGGCAAGTTTCTCGTCGTCGCCCAAGTGGCGTTCGCGGTCTTGCTGGTTGTCGCGGCCGCGGTCTTCGTCCGCAATCTGCAGCGAATCACCAACCTCGACGCCGGATTCGAGCGCGCCGGATTGGTGCTCTTTGATCTCCGCCCCGGCGAAGGAGGCTACTCCGGCGAGCGGCTTCACCGTTTCTACATCGACCTCGAAAGGCGTCTCGGAGACGTGCCCGGCGTTCAATCCGTCGGCTTCTCCAGGTATCGTCCGATGGCCGGGTATGGTGAGTTCAGTCCCGTGTTCCGGGTAGGGACAACCACCGCGATCGATTCGTCCATTAGCCGGATCACTGCGCACCAACTCCCGACTATGGGCATACGCGTCCTCGCTGGGCGCGGCTTCGAGCGGCAGGACTTCCTTTCCAATCCGACCACCGTGCTTGTCAGCGAGGACCTCGCGCAGAAGATCGACAGCGAACGATCGCCCGTCGGAGCCAAGATCTATGTCAATGACGATCCCGAGGGGCCAGTCTACGAGGTTGTAGGAGTCGTTGCGAACGTCGCGTACAGCCGCCTTACGGAGCGTACCAACGTACTCTATTTTCCAAACTCACTCTCCGATTCCTCCGCGGCCGTGACGCTTCGAACAGTCGGTCCACCTCTGCGCGTACTTCCCGCCGTCCGCGAAGCGATCAAGGAACTGGACAAGGATCTTCCGATCGTCGACCCATTGACGATGGAGCAGCAGATCGCGGAAGGCTTGAAGCGGGAGCGCCTGTTCGCCTATTTGTGCGGCGGATTCGGTACGCTCGCCCTCGTACTCTCGGCAGTCGGACTCTACGGCGTCGTTTCGTATTCGGCCGCGCGGCGCCGGGGCGAAATCGGAATCCGCATGGCGCTTGGCGCTACGCAGGGCGACGTCGTGCGACTCGTGCTTCGCGAAGGACTTCTTTTGGTTGGCCTCGGATTTGTACTTGGAGCACCTGCCGTCGTGTATTGCTCACGGTTTGTGGGTGAAGAACTCTACGAGATGAAACCCCTGGACGCGCCGTCGCTCGCCACTGCTCTCTCGGTCTTGCTTGCGGCGGCATTCTTCGCGAGCCTCATTCCAGCGCTTCGGGCATCCTGGTCCGATCCAACCGCCGCGCTGAGACAAGAGTAGGGCTAAGGCACGAACAGATACCGCGTCAAGTGAAAGAAAATCGGCGCGGAGACGCAGATGGAATCCAGGCGGTCAAGTACACCGCCGTGACCCTCCACGAGACGGCCCCAATCTTTCACCTGCCGGTCGCGCTTGATTGCCGACATCACGAGACCGCCGAGAAAGCCCATCAGCGTAATCACCAGCGACATTCCGGCTGCCTGTAATGGATTGAACGGAGTGATCCGCCACATGGCGGCTCCCAGGAGCGTCGCCAGAAGAACTCCTCCCACGAACCCCTCGACTGTTTTTGAAGGCGAAACGGCGGGCGCAATCAAGTGCCGCCCGAACAGCTTGCCGCAGATGAATTGCAGAATGTCGCTTGATTGCACCACGATAATCAGGAATGCGAGCAACAAGATTGACCGGCCTTCGTATTGGGGAATCCTGAGCGTCAGCAGCGCCGGAACGTAGGAAACGCAATACACGGAGATCAGCAAGCCCCACTGCGTTTCCGCGGTTCGCGTCAGGAAGTTCTTCGAGTCTTCGGAACGCATCGCCAAAATCGGCAGAATCAGGAATGCGTAGACCGGAATGAAGATGGTGAACAGGCCGTACCAGTCCGCCCAGATGAGGGCGTATTGGGCGGGTATTACCAGAAAGAAACTCGCGAACAGGGCCGCGTGATCCGCCCGGCCAGTCCGCGTCACCGTGATGAACTCCCGGAGCGCGAAGAGCGAGATAAAGCCGAAGAGGATAATCACGGCCCCACTGCCCACGACACCCGCCCCGCCGACCAAAACAATGATTGCCCACCACCCCTTGATTCGGGCGTTGATATTCTCGACAGCCGTGGAGCCTGGAGCGAGCAAGTGCAGGACGAATCCAACGACCGATCCGATCACGAGCGCGGCAAACAGACCGCCGAGCACCCACCAACCGTCTTGCGGGATACTCATGCGGGTTTCACGATTCGCGCCTGAGTCCAAGCAGCGCGGCGCGCAAGCGGCCGAGAAACGCAGCCTTGTCTTCCCCGGAGTAGAGATGAATTCCCGCGCCAAACGTCACCGAGCAGAGGAGCGGAATCGGCAGCACGGCGCCCTTCGGCATCACGCGGTGGGAATTTTCCATCCAGACCGGAACCAGTTCGACATTGGGCCGCGCTTTCGCGACATGAAAGATGCCGGCTTTGAAGGGCAGCAGTTCGCTGCCGCCTGGACCGCGAGTGCCTTCCGGAAAGAGAATCAGCGAGTCTCCTTCGTCGAGCGCGTCGACCATCGGCGCAATCGGACTCTCTAGTCTGTCGACGATCCGGTCGACGACCACGCCGCGAAACACACGATGAATCATATATCGGCGGACGGCGCCTCGGCTCCAGTATTCCCGCGCGGCGACCGGACGTGCTCTTTGGCGCAGGCGTGCGGGCAGCGCCGACCATAAGAGCACGAAGTCCATATGGCTTGTGTGGTTCGCGAAATAGATCCGCTGCGTTTCGGATGGCGCGCTGCCGCTCCATCGCGGGTGGACCCCGGTCAACAGCCACGCGCCGGTTGTGATGGAGGTTGAGACGACGCGCTCGAGCATTACCACCCAGCCAGGACACAAAGAATGCCTGCCGCGAACGCCCCGGCTTCCGCGAAGAACAAGCCGATCTGGCTCCGCCAGAGTTGCATGGATCCCTGGATGCGTTCAGCCTGGCTGCGCGGAGGCCGCTTTCGCGCGAGGAACCGTTCAAGGAACGTGTCGAGTTGCTCGCCGGACTCCTCCGGATCGCTCGCCATCGCGCGAAACAGGTGCACGTCGATCTCGACCCGCACCGCGAACCAGATGCCGATCACCCAGAAGACGAGCGCGACGCTGAACGCAATTCGCCCGATACTGTGCGGAGCCAGCAGGCAGCCCGCGGCCGCAATCACAGCGCCTGCTTGCGCCCCATTCGCGAGAATGCGGCCGGACGCGAGCAGTGCCGCCGCCGCCGAGTAGTTGAATTGCGCGTTCATATCTTGATCCTCCGGGACGTCCATTCCTTCAACCTTGCGCGGTGAGTCTCGCCGATCCGCACTTGTGGCCGCCGCTGTTTGACGAGCGCGATGGCCGCATCTAACGTATGCGATCGGTCGCGGTCCACGAGCCAAGCCGCGATCACGGTCGCGCTACGCGAATATCCTAGCGCGCAGCACACCAGCGTGGGCCGTTGTTCCGACAAGCCGGCAATCGCGCGAACCGCGGTCTCCACGTCGGCCGCGCTTGGAGCAAGCAGATCGAGCATCGGGACGCCGCGAATGACGCCGCTTTGGCTTCCGCAAATCTCCGCTGTCAGGTCGAGGACGGAACCGTAGGAGTTGCGATCGCGCCGATCCGGAAAACGCCCCAGCCAGACCCCTTCGGCGATCTCGTTCGCGGCCGGTTCGCCGCGCGTCCATATCCGCGAGTTTAACCACGCTGCGCCGAGGTACGGCGCGAGGAGCCACGCCATGGACGGATCCATTCGGCCGGCGCGCTTACCGAGCAACTCGGGTGACCCGCCCGCGTACGCCGCCACGACAATCAGCAGGGAGCCCGCGGGCCACAATAGCCACCACGCCCATCCGCCGAACCAGACTGCACCGAGGCCGAGCAACGCGGATCCGGCCGCGTAGGCCGACGCCAGTGGAACGCTCCGCCGGTCTGCGGAGAACTGCACCGGCGAACCCGCGTCGGGCATCCACGCGAGACAGAGCAAGCCGACCCAGATTCCCGTAGGAAGGTCGATGAAATGATGCTGGTAGGTGGTCAGCGTCGAGAGGCCGACCAGCACGAACCACGCGCGGATTGCCGCCCGTGGCCACCCGCGCAGATGCGCCGAGTACTTCGCCCATAGCAGCACCGTGATGCTCAAGTGCAGCGACGGCGC
>JBDTTK010000224.1:0-6829 GCA_039930685.1 Bryobacteraceae bacterium
CGCCACAGGAACCTCAGTTGAACCAGTTGTAGGCCTGCATGCGGCCACAAATCACGACGCCGCTCCACAGCAGCAGCGAGAAGACGCCCGCCATGCGGGCTCGCGGCGGCGGAAGAGGATCGCTGTCCCACTCCGGCACGCGGCGATGAATCGTGAAGTGATAGAGCAGCGCGTTCACGCCGGTCAATGCGATCATGATCAGTTTGATACGGAAGAAGATGTTCGAGGCCGCTTTGATTGGTCCCGAATAAAAGAGCAGCACGCCGCTGATCGCCATGATGACGAAGCCGAACAGCGCCCATGGGAGCAGTCGCGCGGTGACCTGCGAAACCGGAACGCCCCGTAATCCGACGCCGACGAGACGCAAGTCAAGCAACGCGATCAATCCGAGAAACAAGCAGAGGGTCAGGACGTGCGTCGTCTCGACAAACGGGTAGAGCAGCGTCGACTCGCGGATGTAGACACTTCCCGCCGTGCCCTCGAGCCATTGAAAGAAAGAATGAAGTTCCACCGCGCGCGTTTCTTTTGCGACTGTTGATCGCGATCGCACGCAAGTGTACCAGAAGCCGCCGCGATTCTGGTAGGATTTTGAGGACCGTGAAGCAGGGCGGGTCCATCATGAAGCC
This sequence comes from Bryobacteraceae bacterium, assembly GCA_039930685.1. Taxonomy (GTDB): domain Bacteria; phylum Acidobacteriota; class Terriglobia; order Bryobacterales; family Bryobacteraceae; genus JBBQWZ01. Next base: position 627 of record JBDTTK010000224.1, read on the forward strand.
AACTCCAAATGAACGCGCGGCGAACCGCCTGCGGATTGCCGTTGCAGCCCTGTCGATGTCGACCTTTCTCGCGGGCTGTGCAGGGAAAGCCGCGGCTCCGCCGCCACCGATCAAGGCCGTGGCGACGCTCGAAGAGGTCATGCACAACATGATCATCCCGAACGCCGAGATTGTCTGGAAGGCCGTCGGTACGATCTCAACCCTCGAAGGAGTGAAGGAGATCCGGCCGCAAACGACCGACGAGTGGTTCAACATCGAGAGCAGCGCGACGACGCTGACCGAGGCTGGCAATCTGCTGATGATGGATGGCCGGGCCAAGGATCAGGGCCACTGGATGGATCGGGCCAAGGCACTGCGCGAAGCGGGCGATCAGGTCCGGCAGGCGGCGAAGAAGCACGATGCGGATGCGCTGTTTGAGCGCGGCGGGTACTTGTTTGACGCCTGCCAGGGCTGTCATTTTGAGTACCGGTTCGAGAAGGATCCGAAGACGATCCGGACGCACTAGCAGGCTCAGAACCGAAGGTGCGAATCCGAGAATCAGCCCTTAAGGCCATCCGGAACGAGTGGCATCGATCGCAATCGCACGCCGCTAGCGGAGAAGATCGCGTTCGCGATGGCGGGAGCGAGTGCGACGATCGGGCACTCTCCGGCTCCCGCGGAAGGCATGTTCTTGCGGTCTATCAGGACCGTCTCGAGCACCGGAATGTCGCTGAACCGCGGGACGCGGTAATTGCGTAAGTGCGGATTGAGCAAGCGCCCATTGTCGAACTCGAGCGATTCGAAGAGCGCGCCGCCAAGGCCCATGATGATCGCGCCTTCGACCTGATGCCTCAGGTGATCCGGATTCACGACCGCGCCGCAGTCGAACGCGGTAGTGACGCGGACGACCTTGACCTTGCCGGTCGCGCGATCGACCGAGACCTCGACCGCGCTTGCGACGTAGCCGTTCTTCTCGAAGCCGCCGGCGATGCCGAAGCCGTGTCCGGGGGCGGGCTTCGATTTGCCCCAGCCGAACTTGTCTGCAGCCGCGGCGATCACGTCCCGCTGCCGGTCGTCTTTCAGATTCTTATTGCGGAACGCAACAGGGTCCATCTTGAGAGCATGAGCGAGTTCGTCGAGGTGCGACTCGCGGGCGAAGTGGTTCGCCGTTGAGGCGAGCGCGCGATACGAGCCCTGACGCAGGGGCGAGTCCGTGGCGCTCATCTCGATTCGCTCGTTCGGGATGGCGTACTGCCCGCGGATTCCGGCGGTGCCTGAGTTGTAGTTGTGGAACTGCCACGCCGTGACCGAGCCGTCGTTCGTGACGCCGCTCGATACCTCGATGACGCCGGCTGGACGCGCGTAGGCCCAGGTGAACTCTTCTTCGCGGGTCCAGACGAGCTTCACGGGTTTGCCCGCTGCTTTGGCGATGCGCGCGGCTTCGACTGCGGCTTCGCCGGTGTGTTTGCCGCCATAGCCCGCGCCGGTGTCGGGCACGATGACGCGCACGCGATCTTCCGGGATGTGGAACGCCTGGGCCAGCTCACTGCGGACCCCGAACGGACGCTGCGTTCCCGTGTACACGGTCAGCTTCCCGTCGGTCCATTCCGCGAGCGCGGCGCGCGGTTCGAGTGGAACGTGCGCGATGTAGGCGACGTGATAGGTCTGTTGCAGCTTCAAGTCCGCGCCCGCAAGTCCGTCGTCGATAGAGCCTGCCTGATGTAGGGTTCGCGCGGGTTTCGCGGTCTTCTTCAGGTGTTCGAACAGTTCGCGGCTCGAGGTCTGCGGCGTGATCTTCCATTGCGCGTGGATCGCCGCAGCCGCCTTAGTTGCGGTTGCGGAATCCTTGGCCGCGACTGCCAGAAGGTCGCCGTCGCGGACCACGGAGACGCCGGGCATCGCTTCAGCCGCCTTTGCATCGACCGATTCGAGCGTGGCGCCGAATGCAGCCGGCCTGACGACTTTCGCGGTCAGCATACCGGGCGCGGACATGTCGGATGTGTACTTGTGACGTCCGGTAACGAAGTCGCGGCCGTCGACCTTGGCGACGGAAGTTCCACAGATCTTCCAATCGGCGACTGGTGTCGGCGCGGCCCTGTCGGCAATGGCCTGGACGAGCTGTTGACCGTGCGTGAGTTGGCCGAAGCTCAAGCGGCGTTTGCCGCCCGCGTCCACGACCCCGGCATCGCGGACCGTCAGCGATGCGCGGTCAACGCTCCACTGTTTCGCGGCGAGGTCGAGGAGCATTTCGCGCGCGCACGCGGCTACCTTATGTAACTGCGGAGCCATTTGCGGTGTGCTTAAGCTGCCGAACGTACCGGCGTCGTAGGGGACGAGATCGGTATCGGCCATCACGAGATGGATGGCGTCCGGTGGAGTCCGCAGTTCTTCGGCGACGGCTTGCGTCAACGACGTTCGCGTGTTCTGGCCGACTTCCGCCTTGCCGGTGAAGACGCTGATCTTGCCGTCTTCCGCGATGTGCAGCCACGAACTCATGTCCTTGGGCATGGCCTCGCGCCCGGCGCGTCGTCCGCCGCCGGATTCCTGCGCGGCTACACTGCCAATCAGGCCGATGACGAGGAGGCCGCCGCCGAGTCCGCGGAAGAAGTCGCGGCGGTCTAACGGGAACTCATAGACGGGCTGTCCGCGCAATTCATAGCGCTCGAACTCAATCTCGTTCTCCAGCGCGGTGCTCGTTAGGGGTTTCGGCTTGTTCATTTCGCGCCCCCCTTAGACCGCGACGCCGCCATGCGGACGGCTGCCACGACGCGTGGGTGCGTTCCGCATCGGCAGACATTGCCTTCCATGCCCCTGACGATCTCCGCTTCGCTAGGATTCGGATTCTTGTTGAGTAGCGCGACGCCTGACAGAATCATGCCCGACGTGCAATATGCGCACTGCATCGCGCCGGTTTCAAGGAACGCCTCTTGCATCGGATGCAGGCGGCCGTTCCGCTCGAGGCCTTCGATGGTCGTGACGCGCTTTCCGGACGCGTAGCTTAGGGGAGTAATGCAGGATCGTGTGGCGCGTCCGTCGATGAGCACGGTGCAAGCTCCGCATTGGCCTTCGCCACAACCGTACTTAGCGCCGGTTAGTCCGAGCTGTTCGCGGATCCCGGTGAGAAGACTGCTGTCCGGATCGCCATCAAGGCGGCGGGTCGAGCCGTTGACTGTCAGTTCAATGGCCATGTCGCTCTCCTTCTCATGACCAGGATAGCCGCAATGGAGTTTGGTCTCTTCGCCTTTTCTCTCGATTTGCTTAGGATCCTTTACAGAACGGCGAAAGTCACCAGGACCTGTGGAGGTATGCTCTTCGTATGCGAAACCTTTACTTGATAGCAACACTGGTTTCCGTCGCGATTCCTCTCCTTGCGGCGCCACCTCCCAAACCCGTAGTGAAAGTGCAGTACTCTCCCGCCAAGTTCGTCGGCAAAGCGGTTAACTGCGCTGTCGACTTCCCGGCTAAGAACGGACTCGGCCCGGCTTTCTTCCATATATGGAACAACACCTGCTGGTCCTGCCCGGCGGGCTATTCGCGAACTGCAAATCCGGACGTCAAGGCGCCGACCGCGTGCACGGTAGGTCCGCAGCGAAGAACGAGCGGAGCGATACGACATGGTAAGGCGACTGGACTGATTCACACGGATTGCCCGAAAGGCTCCGGCCAATTCCTACACATCGGCGACGGCTATTGCTATTCGTGTCCCGCCAGCTACGTCCGGACCGCAGCCGGAATCACCAGCGCCGGGGCGTGCCTGGCGATATCCGGGCCGAAATTTGCGGCTGGTGTGGAGCGCGGCAATGCCGGATGTCCCGGCGGATCGTTCCAGAACGGCCTGATTCCGCAATGTTATTCCTGCCCAGCGCAGTATGTACGCAATATCTCCATTGGGATTGACCTGACCAAACTTCGCGACGCATGCGTGCGCGTGGAGGTCAACCTCCCGGAGCTGAAGATTCCGATTCCGGGCGATATCATGGACCGCGCCTTTGCCAGGCTGGACAAATACCGAAAGGTTATTGATGTCACGACCCGGAAGATGCCCGCGCATGAAGCTGCGTTTCTAAAGAGCGGCAACCTTGAGGCGGTCCGGGATCCGGAAGTCGAAGCCGCAGCCGAGCAAGCCGGCCTGAACACGATGAGCGTCGGTGTCGGCGTTGACGGATCCTCTCCGTATGTGATCGGCGGATCGGGCTCCGTCGAGGTGTCCCACAGCCTGCGGAGGTGGTCTGGCTTCAAGAAGACGGCGACCATCGCGGTTACCGGCGCGCCTCCTGCGCTCGCGGGTGCTGGAGGCAGCTTGCAGTTCAGCTTTCTCACAGATGACTTCGATTCGTTCGATGGCTGGTCGCTGATCGTAAACCTGGGAGCAGGCCGCGAAGGCAAGCCCTGGGGCGGGGGAGTGTCGGCCGCCTTTGGCATCGAACTCACTCCGGTCCTGCGTTTTGTGTTCCAGGGCTTTACGGTTTCAGCCGGGGCGGGGAAAGCGCTGAAGCCGGTGCAGGCAAGCGCGGGCGTCGCATTTCAGTTTCCAATTTAGAATCGGACGCCATCCAGTTCGGGGACTGCCCGGCCATGTGCATTCATAGTGGAGAGGCCAAGCAGGTGCAGTCCTCGAAGCGGAGGCCCGAATCGTGAGCGCAGGGGGAAAGTTCGAGGCGCGCCGGAAGCTGATCCGGGAGCGATTGCAAGCCGCGGCGCGTCCAGAGGTGCTCGCGAGCATGCAGAGGCTGGTGCCGAACGCCAAGATGCTCGGAGTGAAGGTGCCGGAGATTCGGGCGATCGCCGCCGGGTTTGCGAAGGATGATCCGCTGGCGTTCAGCGACACGCTCGCCTTCTTCGACGTGCTGTGCATCGACAACCTGCGTGAGGAGATTCTCGTAGGAACGTTCCTGATGTCACGGCATAAGAAGCAACTTGCGACGATTCCCTGGGCGGCCATCGACCGCTGGCTCGATCATGTAGACAACTGGGAGACCTGCGATCAATTGGCGAGCAACGTCGTCGCGGCGGCGGTTGCCGCGAATTCAACGCTCCGTTCACCTCTTCGCGAATTGACGCGATCGGCGAATGTGTGGCGGCGGCGATTCGCGATCGCGACGGCGGCTTCGCTCAATCAGCACGGCCGCTTTTTCCCGGAACTGACGCTTGCGATATGCCAGGACTTGATGGGAGATTCCGAGCCGATGGTCCGCAAGGCGGTGGGCTGGGCGATCCGCGAGTTGAGCAAGAAGGACGAGGATCTCGCGTTCGATTTCGTGTTGGAGAACCAAGCCCGGATGCCCCGAACTCTTGTCCGTGAGGCGTCTGAAAAAATGAGCGAGGAGCGGCGTCAACGTCTCTTGAAATAACGACTCGCCCCTGGCCGCGGTAGTTCGCCACATATTCCGACGGCGCAGGAACTCGCCGACGGAGATTCCGTACTGCTGGACGAGGAGATTTTCGTCCCATGCGGATTTTTTTGTTGACCCTGACGCTTGGAGCCCTGCTGACCGCGGCGGATAAGCCGAACTATTCGGGTACCTGGAGACTAAATGTCGCCGCGAGCGACTTCAGTCAGTCGGCGGGGAAGCGAGATCCTACGCTGCAGCTTCCGGCTCCTGAATCGATGACGAGAATGATTGAGCAGAAAGGCGATCACTTGAAGTATCGAGTGGAGCGCACGCTCGGCGGCAAGAAGTATGAGTTCGACGTCGACCTCACGATTGGCAGCGGTGAGCCGTTTTCGAGCAATCCGGCCGGGATCGTTACTGCGGAATGGAGTGGCGACGCCCTCACGGTCGCGACCCTCTACAACCCAAACCGCGCGCGGTCCGAGCGCACCGAGAAGTGGAGCCTTTCGGCGGACGGCAAAACGTTGATCGACGAAATGGCGTTCCGTTCGCCCGAGGGCGTCGAAACGAAGGTCCGGCGGGTGTTCGAGAAGCAGTAAACGTCGGGCTCAAGCCGGAGCGTAGCCCCAGCTCTCGATGATCCGGGGCACGGAGACGACCGATCCGGGCATCGCGGCGAACTCGTAGAGATCGGATAGGAGCGTGTCGAGTTCGACCGGAGTCGCGAGGCCCTCGGCGGCTACTGCGTCCGCGATGTTCTCGAACGTCAACGGAACCATGAGCTTTGCGTCACCGTCCATGGCGATGGGCTGCGCAACGCCGATTTCCACTCGTTCGAATCCGGCTGCGGTGAGCAGCGCGGGCAGGCGGGGGCCGATGTTGGCGTCGCCG
>JBDTTK010000225.1:0-6819 GCA_039930685.1 Bryobacteraceae bacterium
TATAATTACAGGCGTTCCATCATGAAAACTTTTGTTTTATGCACCACGTTCGCGTTGGCGTGCGCCCTGACCGCAACGCCGCAGGAAAAACCCAAACCCGCCGCGCCAAAGCCGGCGGCCGCCAAATCGACCGCGGCGAAGGCTGCTTCGACGAAGTCGGCCGCAGCTAAATCCACGGCCACTAAATCCGCTGCAAAGCCTGCCGCTTCTGTGGCGCGTCTCAACCCAGCGCTGTTGACTCCGGGGAACTTGAAGGCGACGGCTCCGGCGACCTTCCGGGCGAAGTTTGTCACCACGAAAGGTGAGTTTGTCATCGAAGTCACGCGGGCGTGGGCGCCAGTTGGAGCGGACCGTTTTTACAACCTCGTCAAGAACGGCTTCTACAATCAGGCTGCGTTCTTCCGCGTCCTCCAAACGCCACGACCATTCATGGCGCAATTCGGCATCTCGGCATTTCCGGCGGTGAGCCGTGCTTGGCAAAGCGCGAACATTAAAGACGATGCGGTGAACCAATCGAACACGCGCGGCATGGTGACGTATGCGAAGAGCGGCGCTCCGAATTCGCGTACGACCCAGATCTTCATTAACTACGGCGACAATTCGTTCCTCGATGCGAGCGGGTTTGCGCCCTTCGGAAAAGTGATCGAAGGCATGGAAGTCGTCGACAAGCTGCACTCCGGATACGGCGAAGGTGCACCTGGCGGGGCCGGTCCGAGCCAGGGCAGGCTTCAGGAAGAGGGTAAGGCTTACCTCGACAAGATGTTTCCCCTGCTGGATAAGACGGTGACGGCGACCATCGTACCGGCGGTGGCTCCGGCTAAGCCGGCGGGAGTAAAACCACCCGGTACGGCTACGCCAAAACCTGCCGTAAAGCCGGCAGCAACCAAGCCAGCGCCAGCGAAACCGGCCGCGGCCAAGCCAACCGCGAAACAGTAGTTACCCATGCGAATGCGATTTCTATCCAGCCCGCGGCTCGCCGCGGGCTTTTTGTCTTTGATCGTTGCGAGTGCGGGCACAGTCTGGGCTGAAACCGCCAAGATTCGCATCCTGGTGACGACCGATCTGCATGGCAACATTTATCCGTACGACTACTTCACGAGCCAGCCGGCGAACCGCGGTCTGGCGAAGATCGCGACGCTGATCGCGGACGCTCGTGCAACCAGTCAGAACACCTTGCTGATCGATTGCGGAGATACGATTCAGGGCACGCCACTGGAATACGTCCATCAACAATCCGTGGCAAGTGGCGCGATCAAGAAGCAAGCGGCCGTATCGGATCCGATGATGGCGGTCATGAACCTGCTGCGGTACGACGCGATGGTGCTCGGCAATCACGAGTTCAACTTCGGACTCGTGAATCTCGACAAGGCCCGCAACGAGGCTAAGTTCCCGTGGTTGTCCGCCAACACGAAGCCGTCGAGCGATAGCGTGCGCCCGTTCGAGCCTTACCTGATCAAAGAATTAGCTGGAGTTCGCATCGCCATCATTGGGCTGACCACCCCGGGTATTCCTCAGTGGGAAAAGCCCGAGAACTTCGCCGGCTACTCGTTCGCTCCAGGGGTTGAAGCTGCGAAACGAGTGGTGGCGCTGGTGAAAGAAAAGGAACACCCGGATCTGATTGTGATTGCGGCGCATTCCGGGCTTGATCGCAATCCGAAAACGGGAGCGCGATTCAACCAGGACCTGCCGGGCGAGAATTTCGTGTATCAGCTTGGGCAGGAGGTCGAGGGAGTCGATGTGATTCTGTTCGGCCACACGCATTCCGAGATGTCGGGCATACGCCTGGCCGATGCACTCCTCGTGCAGCCGAAGAACTGGGGGGCGTCGCTCGGTCAGGTCGATCTCCGGCTTGAGCGCAGCACCAAGTCCGATGGCGTTCCGGGACCCTGGCAGGTCGCCGCGAAAACAAGCAAGCTGATTCCGGTGACGGCGCAGACGCAGGCGGACGACGCCGTACTGAAACTGGCTGCGCCCTATCATGAAGCCGCACTCCGCTATTTGAACACCCCGGTGACCTCGGCTTCCGCATCGATCTCGGCGGCGGCGGCGCGAGTCGAAGACACCGCCATCCTGGATGCGGTCCATACGGTCCAGTTGCATGAAGCGAAGGCGGATGTGAGCTTTGCGTCTTCCTTCAATCCACGAGCCACGATCACGAAGGGCAAAGTGACCGTTCGGGAGATCGCAGCCCTGTATCTATACGACAACACCTTGTATGCGATCGAGGGGAACGGAAAGATGGTCCGCGAGGCGCTTGAGAATGCGGCCCGGTTCTACACCGGCTGCGAGGACGCCGCCTGTTCCAGCGGAGCCGGAATCAACAAGCAGTTCATTGGCTTCAACTACGATACGGCTGCAGGCGTGTCTTATGAAATCGATCTGACCCAGCCGGTCGGACAAAGGATCCGCAATCTTACGTTCCGCGGAAAGGCTTTGGCTGATGACCAGCCTTTGCGAATCGCGGTGAACAACTACCGCTATGGCGGCAGCGGCGGCTATACGATGTTCCCTGGGGCGAAGGTCTTATGGCGCTCCACTGCTGAGATTCGCGACTTGATCATTCGCTATTATTCCGGCAAGGACAACGCGAAGGCGATTCTGCCGGAGAAGGCAGACGGGAACTGGCGGATCGTGCCGGAGGCGGCACGACGCCGCTTAATTCAGGAATCCTCGGCACCCGTGCCGAATTCCCAGTAGCCGGGTACAAAAGGACAGTCGCAATTGCGCTGGGAATAATAACCGGTCGAGATGGATTCGACACCAGAGCTTCACACGTTCGTCAACGGTTCGCCGTTAGGATGATGTCGAATATGCCGGACTCCACGACTCCGCTCCGTCAGATCTTCCAGACCGGCACTGCGCCCGGATTTGCGGGTGTGGTGCAACGAGTCCTTGCCATCGATAAGCTCTCGGCGTTGTACGGTCGTGCGACCGGGAGAGGCAGCACCATCTTCGACGGCGTGATTGAATCGCTTCGAGTCACGCCGGTGGTAAGTGCGGCCGATCTCGCGCGCATTCCGAGATCCGGACCCGTGGTCGCGATCGCCAACCATCCGTTCGGCCTCATCGAAGGCGCCATCCTCGGGTCAATCTTCTCGAAGGCGCGTCCTGATTTCCGGCTCATGGTCAATTCGCTGCTCGATTCGATGCCGGAGCTTCAGCAGTATTTCATTTGCGTCGACCCGTTCGGCGGGGCGGAGGCCACCCGAAGCAACCTGCGCGGATTGAAGGCCTGCTTGTCGTTTCTCCAGCGGGAAAAAGGGCTCCTGGCAGTGTTCCCAGCGGGCGAAGTTGCGCACATGCAGATCCGGCGCGGCGAAGTCACGGACCCGGAGTGGAATCTGAACGTCGCGCGATTGATTCGCCGGACCGGCGCGTCCGTTCTGCCCATGTATTTCGATGGCGGTAACAGTCCGCTGTTTCATCTCGCCGGGATGATTCACCCGCGCTTGCGGACGGCGCTGCTTCCTCATGAATTCCTCAACAAGCAGGATCAGCGCCTTGAACTCCGAATCGGGGCGCCGATCGGTCCGAAGCGGCTCGCCGAATTCGGTTCTGAAGAAGCGCTGACGGCGTATCTCCGCAAACGCACGTTTCTGCTGCGGCATCGCGAGAGTACGGAGCCGAGGCGAAGAGGCCGTATCTTTGCCTTTCCCCGTCCCGCGCTTCCGAGGGTCCACTTTTTTAAGACCGCGCAGGAGCGAGTAATCGATGCGGTGGAGCCGTCCTTGATCGAATCGGAAATCGGACTGCTCCAGCCTCTACTCGAACAATCTGAGTACGCCGTGTACATCGCGGCGGCGCATGAGATTCCGAGCGTTCTCCGCGAGATTTCCCGGCTCCGCGAAATTACGTTTCGCGCAGCGGGGGAGGGAAGCGGCAAGTCAAGGGACACGGACTCGTTCGACGCACACTACAAGCACCTGTTTGTCTGGCGGAAGGATGCGCGGTATGTAGTCGGCGCGTACCGCCTTGGCGAGACGTCGGCGATCCTTGAAAAATTCGGCGCCAAGGGCCTGTACACAAGCACACTGTTTTCGTATAAGCAGGGTTTCCTCGATCGGATTGAATCTTCTCTGGAATTGGGACGCAGCTTTGTCCGCCCCGAGGAGCAGCGCAATTATGCGCCGCTACTTCTACTGTGGAAGGGCATCGGCGCTTATGTTTCCGAGCACCCACACCTCAAGGTGCTGTTCGGACCCGTAAGCATCAGCGCGAACTACCAGGCGGCGTCGCGGCGCATGATTGTCTCCTTCTTCCGAGGCTTGCGGGACGCGCAAGGATTGCAGCGCTTTGTGAGGGCGCGCAATCCGTTCGGGATCCGTCCGGCTAAGGAATGGCAGGAGTTTGGAGACATCACGGCCTGGGATCTGGACGAGCTCTCGGAGTGCGTCGCGGAACTGGAGCGAGATCAGAAGGGCGTGCCAATCCTGCTGCGGCAGTACATGAAGCTCGGCGGAAAGCTGCTGGCCTTCAACGTTGACGCAAGATTCTCGAATTCGCTGGATGGATTGATCCTGGTCGACCTTACGGAAACGGATCCACGCATCGTGGAGCGCTATCTCGGCAAGGCCGGCGCGAAGAGGTTCTTCGCGCAGCACAAGTCTGCGGTCGCCGTTTAGGCGACCTGACCATGCAATCTGGCCGTGCCGTCCACAGGCCGGCTTACGCTGCCGACTTACACTAGATAGAAATGCCTTTGAAGAAGGTGCTGTTCGTCTGCTACGGAAACTCCGTGCGGAGCCAGATGGCGGAAGGTTTCGCGCGCGCGTATGGAACGGATGTCATGCAGCCATTCAGCGCGGGCTTGGTTCCGACCACGCTGATCGCTCCGCTGACGCGGTCCGCGATGCTGGCAAAGAACATTCGCCTGGACGATCAGTTTGCGAAGGGGCTGGATGCATTCGGGACGGAGCGCTTCGACGTGGTCGTGAACATGAGCGGCCATCCCTTGACGATCCGAAACGTCCCGGCGGCCCGCGACGGCGTTCTAATCGAGTGGAAGGTCAAGGATCCGATGGGCTCCGGCGAGCGGGCATACCGAAAGACCGCTGACCTAATCGAAGGTTTCGTCATGCGCCTGATCATCGAGATGCGGCCGAAGGCACCGGTCCGGTAAGCGCGTTTTGTCCCCCAGGCAAAAGAAAGCGCACGGGGCGTTGACACAGCGAACACCGGTCGCGGAGAATGGTGAGTGCACTGCAGTGCCCATTCGTGCGGATGTGGCGGAATTGGCAGACGCGCGTGGTTCAGGTCCACGTTCTCGCAAGGGAGTGAAGGTTCAAGTCCTTTCATCCGCACCAATAAAATCAATAAGTTACAGAATGCAGGCCACCTGATTCGGGGTGGCTTTTTTGTTTTGGTGTGACTGAGATGTGACTGGTTTTCGAAAATTGTCACACTCCAGTCCCACCACGCTGAAATTCAGCCGAAGCTTACGCGAAGGTAGCGGTGTCGTAATCTCAAGCGGACCAGCATGATGCAGTCATAACTGAAATCAGTTGGCCTCAACCCGCACTAGAAAACGGATCTACGGCTGCTTGATGCCCCATTTTCGCGGCTGACGCGGGGACAATTTCGCGGCAAGATAAGAATGTGGACGCTGATCCCATTGAGACCGACACGGAGGCTTTGCGTTTGGAATGCCGCCAGTTGCGAGAGGAGATCCAACGGCTCCACCGAATACTTCAGCGACATGGGATCTATCCAAACCCACATCAACGGGAGACCCCGGCCCGCGCGCCGGTTGGAAATCCTCTCAAGCTAAGCGCGGCGGAAAAAGTCGCGTTGTTCCGGGCCCTGTTTCGAGGGCGTGACGACGTTTACCCCGTTAGATGGGAGAGCCCGGATGGACGCCACGGCTACTCGCCAAAGTCTGAACGCGATTGGAAGGCCTACAACGCCGCGAAGGCCGAGGACCGCAAGCGAGTCGACAAGGAAACCCGCAAACATATTCCGCTGACGGACGTTGCGATTCATGATCACCTCGCTGGCAAACACACCATCGGGGTCTATCCGCTGTTACGCGACGAGACCTGCTGGTTCCTCGCTGCGGACTTCGACAAGAAGACTTGGCAAGAGGACACGTCGGCGTTTCTAGAAACGTGCCGCATGCTAGAAGTGCCCGCCAGACTCGAGCGTTCACGCTCCGGGAAGGGCGGCCATATCTGGATCTTCTTCGAGCGCCCCGTACCCGCTTCGGTTGCTCGCAAGCTGGGCGCCTTGATCCTCACCCGGACCATGGAACGGCGCCATCAGTTGGGCTTAGATTCCTATGACAGATTCTTTCCCAATCAGGACACGATGCCCAAGGGTGGCTTTGGAAATTTGATTGCCTTACCGCTACAAAAAGGCCCACGTGCCGAGCATCATACCGAGTTCTTGGACGATAGTTTCGCGCCCCACCTTGATCAATGGGCGCTTCTTTCATCCATCCAGCGCATGACCCAATCCGCCGCGGAGCGTCTGATCTTGGAGGCGCAACGAGACGGCGATTTGATCGGAGTAAGAATCAGCGCCGCCGACGATGAAGATCAACCTGACCCGTGGACTCTACCACCGTCAAGAAAACGGACGGAAAAGCTCGTTGAGGGTCCGATGCCTGCCACGCTCTCCGTCGTCAGATCCAATCTGATCTATGTCGAGAAAAAGGGATTGCCACCTGCTCTCATGAATCGGATTCTTCGAATCGCGGCCTTCCAGAATCCTGAGTTCTACAAAGCGCAGGCGATGCGACTGTCCACCTTTGACAAGCCGCGCGTGATTGGATGCGGCGAAGATGTAGCGCGGCATCTGGCGCTTCCCCGAGGCTGCCTCGCG
>JBDTTK010000226.1:0-6788 GCA_039930685.1 Bryobacteraceae bacterium
CGGTTCCAGGACGCGGTGATTTTTGAATACACGCCTCCGCGCGGCGTGAATTCGCCGATCACGGTGGCGCTTACAGGTTTGCACGCCCGCACGACATCCTTCAAAAAGCGGTTGACTACGTTTTCCTGAAATACACCGAGATTCCGATAGGCGAGCCAATACATTTTGAGCGATTTCAATTCAAGGCACCGCTTGTCCGGAACGTACCGCAACGTCAGCGTACCGTGATCGGGAAGGCCGGTCTTCGGACAGACCGACGTAAACTCCGGCGTCGAGATTTCGATTTCGTACCCGGCGTACTGATTCTCCCAGCACTCGATTTCGGGCAGTGGGGCGTCGACACCGGCGCGGGCGTGGTCGTCTGTATATTCGCGATTCTTCTTTTTCATGCCGTCACTTCCTTGGTCACCGATTGCTGCGGCGCTGCATGCTTGGCGAGCAGATCGAGAAACAGTCCGACGTCCGTGACAACTCCTATCGCCTGCCCGGTACCGCGGTCGCTGACCTTCGTCGCGACGGCAGGATTTATGTCGACACACACGATCTTCACCCAACTCGGGAGCATGTTGCCAACCGCAATCGAGTGCAGCATCGAACCCAGGCACAACACTACTCCAGCCCCCTGCAGATGCGCCGCGTACGCATCTTGAGCGGCGTTCATGTCCGTGATCGTATCCGGCAGGGGGCCGTCATCCCGAAGACTTCCCGCGAGCACGAACGGCACCTTGGCCTTTACGCATTCGTACATGATTCCGCTGGTGAGGCGGCCGGATTCGACTGCCTTCGGGATGTTGCCCGCGTGATAGATCGCGTTGATCGCGCGCATGTGGTTGCGATGGCCATGTTCTTCCTGGCGTCCGTCCTTTTGACGCACTCCAAGAGACGTGCCGAGCAGCGACGCCTCGATATCGTGGACACCCAACGCGTTTCCTGCGAGGACCGCATCCACCAGACCGGCGCGAATCAGCTTGGATAAAGGTTCCGCGCCGCCTGTATGAACGACCACCGGCCCGGCCACGATGATGATCTTCTGGCCGCTGGCCCGAGCCTGCGCTAGCAACGCGGCCGTCTGACGGACCGCCGTTTCCACTTGCCGTTCGCTCGAAATGCCGTTCGACATGAACGCAAACGACAGACGATCGCGCTCTTTCGACTCAGGGATGACGCGGATACCGCGCATTCCCACCACCACGCGGTCCCCGGCGCGAATGTCGCGAAGCCGCCGGCAAATTGGTCCCGAATCGAGAAGGACCACCAGCGCGTCCATGCGCTGCTTTTGCACGTCGATCCAATGGCCGCCTTGCCTTATCTGGGTCTTATGGTTGGTCGTCGAGTAGAAATCTTCGGGCGCACAGCAATCGTGCTCGACGCTGCGGGTCTCGGCATCGCCACCGTCAGCCCTCGAACAGCCAAGCCCGAGGAGCTGGGCCAACAACATGTCCATATCGGACTGCGTCGGCGTCTCGACGCGCATCTTCAACCGCGAGGGTTCGGAGTTGGTTCTGCCGATGGAAAAATGTTCGACATCGAAGCGGCCATTGCACTCGACAACCGCGTCGAAGATGCGTTCCATGATGTGCGAATCGATAAGATGGCCCTCGGCTTCAACAACTTCCTGGAGCCAGGCCCCGTTTGTGGGGGTATTCATGCGGGTACCTCTAGGATAACCGGGCCTGTAGCGGGACGCCATCCGGCACGATCCGGAACCGGCGGTTCTGAGCGTCGCAAATTGTTGAAGAACCTCATTTGGAGCCGCCGCCCGCACGCCGAAAATCTGTGACACCGATTCGCCTTCCTCGCCGTCTAAACCCATGACCACTGGCTGCTATACTCAAAATCAGCGGAGATTCTTTTCATGAACAGGCGCTTCCAATTTGTAGTTGTAAGTTCGTCAACCTGCCTCGTTGCACTACTATTATTTGGCGCGGTTTACGGACGCAGCGCCTCGACGGAAGATCCATACCGCCATCTGGGCGTGTACTCAGAAGTGCTCTCGCGCATCAAGAGCGAGTACGTCGAGGAACCCGACATCAAGGCTGTTACGCTTGGCGCAATCAACGGTTTACTCGAATCCATCGATCCGTACGCGAGCTACCTGAACGCCGATCAGTACAAGCAGTACATGAAGCAGAAAGACGCCGCAAAGGGTGGCGTCGGACTGGTTCTCTCAAAGCGCCTCGGTTATGTTGGCGTGATCGCCACTATCCCTGGATCGGCGGGCGCGAAAGCGAGTCTCGCGACAGGGGACGTGATCGAAACCATTAACGGAGTGGCCACCCGCGACATGCCCCTGGCGTTCGCGGAACTCCTGCTGAAGGGCGAGCCGGGTACGAACGTGGAAATCACGCTGCTTCGCGTCCGCAAACCCGAACCTCAGAAAATCACCCTGACGCGGAGCGTGATCGTGTATCCGTCCGTCTCGGCGAAACTGTTGCCGGATCAAACCGCGCACATTACCGTCCCATCGTTGCTCCCGGGACGCGCGAAGGACGTGGCCGCGAAGGTCGAGGAAATGCAGAAGCAGGGCGCGAAGCGGATCGTCCTCGACCTGCGGAATTGCGCGACCGGCGGTCCCGCCGAGGGCGTGAAGCTGGCGAATCTCTTCATGGGGAAGGGACTCATTACGTACGTGCAGGGCCAAAAAGTCCCCCGGCAGGATTTTGACGCTTCGGCGTCCAGCCAGATTTCCAAGCTGCCGCTGGCGGTCCTCATCAATCGCGGAACGGCTGGCGGCTCCGAAATCGCGGCCGCGGCTTTGCTCGATTCGAAGCGCGCGGAACTAGTCGGTGAACGCAGCTACGGCGATGCGGCCGAACGCAAGACACTCAACATGGACGATGGCAGCGCCATTATCCTTGCGGTCGCGAAATACTATTCGCCATCCGGAAAGGCGATCCAGGACAACGCAGTCACGCCGCCGGTTGCAGTGATCGATGCCGATCCGGCCGCGGACCTCGACGAGGAAACCGCGGATCAGGTAGAGCCCGCCACTCCCGCTAAAGGCGACGACGTGATGCTGAAGAAAGCGATCGAAGTGCTTACCAACGCGAAGAACACGGCATCGACCAAGCCGGCTGCCGGAAAGCGGGCGTTGCGAGCCTCGTTGAACGAAGACCGCGCGGTGAATGCCGCGGCGGCAGCTTAGGAACAATGCCCATTTACGAATACCGCTGCGACTCCTGTGGCCGTGTTTTCGAAGTCATTCAGAAGTTTTCCGATGAACCGCTCCAGGTAGATCCCGAGTGCGGCAAAGGCCCTGTAGAACGCCTTATCTCCGCGCCTTCGTTCCAGTTCAAAGGCACCGGCTTCTACATCACCGACTACAACAAAGGCAAGGACGGCGGCGCTAAGACCTCGTCGCCATCCAATGGCGGTGAGTCGAAGTCGGAAACCAAGTCCGCCGATTCCGGTTCGTCCGACTCCAAGTCGACGGAATCCAAATCCTCGGAGTCGAAGAGCTCGGAATCGAAACCGGCTCCGGCGGCAGAGGCAAAACCGGCGCCTTCAAAAGACAAGCCATCCACCTAGCATTTTGGCCTGAACTGTTTTGGTCGGTTGAAGCATCCATCTAATTGATGGGTGTCTATCTTCCTGAAACACGTGGGTGGGGAGCTTCACCGAGGCCCTTCCGACGAGTGCTTGGCGCAGTACTTCTCGCGCTCGCGAGTGTAGTGCCATCGGTTGCCGCCGAGTTGAAGCCAGCGACGATCGCCGCCTGGAATCAATACGTTAAGAAGACCGAATCCGCACTGCACGCGAGGCTGTCACCTGGAAGCCACTTTCTTTGGGTCGATGAGGATCCGAACCGCCGAACTAGCGTCAAGAGTGGCGAGGTCGTGGTGGGCCCGGTCGGCGAGAATCCGATCTTAATCGACTCAGGTCTTGTTCACGATTGGGTAGGGGCCGTATTTGTCCCGGGAGCTACAGTCGACGACGTATTCG
Source organism: Bryobacteraceae bacterium (assembly GCA_039930685.1). GTDB lineage: Bacteria > Acidobacteriota > Terriglobia > Bryobacterales > Bryobacteraceae > JBBQWZ01. The sequence goes on from JBDTTK010000226.1 coordinate 3,943, forward strand.
CGGTCACCAGCGACTACGCCCGGTATGAAGATATCTACAAGCCGGGAGTCGCATCCTCCAAGCTGATCAGCACGGATGGCAATCATTCTAAGTTCTCCCTGCTGCTGCGGCACAAAGCACTCTTCCTAAGCCTCGCCCTTCACAGCGAGTATGAATCCTCGTACGTCAAGGTGGGCGATCATCGTTGGTACAGCACGGCGTATACCACAGAGATTCAGGAGATCAAAGACTTCAAGAAGAAGACCCAGAGCCTTCTGCCCCCGGACACCGGAGGCGGCTACATCTGGAGGTTGTACAGCATCGCCCGGTTTGAAGAGCGCGACGGCGGGGTGTACGTCGAATTGGAGGCGTTGGCGCTAACCAGAGACATTCCCGCGTCGTTGCACTGGTTCGTGGATCCGATCGTCCGACGCATTTCGAAGTCCTCCTTACAGACCTCTCTCGGGCAGACCCGGAAGGCCGTCCAGGAACGCGACCGCGGACACTTTCAACCGGGCTCCGGAATATAATAGCGGCTTGTTCTCCGACAGGCCTAAGTATGTGGATCCAAACGGTCATATGTCATTCTAAAAGAAGGCATATACCGGACCTTATCCCTCTAAGTCATGGACCCCCGCACCTGACCGTCCTGGCCCGTAAGCTGATGGTACTAAGCGACTTTTAAGGATCGAAGCATGCGTTTTCGCGCATTGCGAGGACTGCGATCCTGGCGGATGATCGGAGCATGCAACAAGACACTCAGACTTCGGAAGCCGGCACGCTCGCGTTGGTTGGAAGCGACCAACCTGGGTTCGATGCCACGTTTGTCCACGTCGGGGAAGATGGCTTGAGGGTGACGACGACATTCGCCCTTCCAGTGGGAGAACTGGTGAGGGTCGAGCGCGCGGAGGAACTCGCCCTCGCGGAAGTGAAAAGCTGTGATCAGTCTGAAGAGGGCTTCGGTGTGATCCTTCACGTCTCTTTCGCGACTACCAAGTCGGAACTTCGAACGCTCGTAGCCTCCTGCGGCTCGCCTTGCGCCCGCTAGCTTGCGTTCTTGCCCATCCGCACGATCGGTAACGATTCGCCGTTCGCCAGCGGCACCGCAAGCTCGTCAATCGGCTCGTAGCCCCGTGCACGATACAGGGGAACGCCCGTAAGTGTCGCACCCATTTCGAACCGGCGGAACCCGCTAGCGGCTGCCGCTTGCTCGCAGGTCTCGAGGATCAGGCTGCCGACGCCTTGCCGTGCCCAGTCCGGGTGCACGAAGAATGCCCGGATCTTCGCCGCGTCCTGCGCCGGGTCGAGCAGTGAATCCTTGCGGCCCGCCCATTGGTCGCCACCGAACAGAGTCTTCCGCTTGCTCCAACCTCCGCAGCCGGCAATCGCGCCGCCGGACTCGACAACGAAATACGTGCCGTCCGCGATCAGTTGTGTGTCGACGCCAAAGACGCTGTCAAGCGCTCCGTCAATCTGCCCTTGCGTATAGTCTCCGGCCTGAAGCCCGCGGACCGAGGCTTCAATCAACCCCCGAAGCCGATCGACATCCTCTGGCACCGCCGGTCGAATTCGAAAAGGCATACGACCATCCTGCCTGAATCGGAAATTGAAATTCAAACGAACCGTGATCCGCTCCGTCTGACTCTGGAATCGCAGCGGCGCAAACGCCGGCCGTGCGGAGCTATCATCGGAAAACTCATTATGTTCGACGTTCTTCTACAGGATGTCCGCTACGGTCTTCGGACCCTCGCCCGCAACCGGGGATTTACGCTTGTTGCCGTACTTTCCCTCGCGCTCGGAATCGGGGCGAATACCGCGATCTTCACTCTTGCTGATGCCGTCTTTCTCAATCCCCTGCCCGTAGCCGAGCCATCGCGAATCCTCGAAGTCTACACGGTCGAGCGGACGCCCAAGGCGGGTGCCCGAGGCGGTGGGCATAGCGCCGTATCGTACACCAACTATCTCGATTTCCGCGACCAGAATCAGACGTTCTCCGGACTCGCAGGTTTTCTCACGAACCGCGTGACGATTACCGGACAAGGCGAGCCCAAACCGCAACCAGTGATGCTTGTGACGGCAAACTACTTCGACGTCCTTGGGGTCAAGGCGCACTACGGCCGGACTTTCGCGCCGAACGAGGACAAGAAACCCGGCGGCAATAACGTCACCGTGCTGAGCCATGGCATGTGGACGCGCATCTTCGGAGGCGACCCCACCGTCGTCGGGCGAACTGTCAATTTCAACTCAACGTCCTACACGATCATCGGCATCGCACCGCCGGAGTTCAAGGGCACACTCACCGTGGGCAATCCCGACATCGCCTGGATCCCGGTCAGCATGCATCCTCAGGTCCGCTCGAACGCCTCTTCCATGCGCGCCGCTCGCGATTTTTCAACGTCTTCGGACGCCTCAAACCCGGAGTCTCGGAAGCGCAAGCGCTCACCGACATGCAAACCATCGCATATCGGCTCGAGAAAGAGTATCCGAACGACAACCGGTTCCGCAACGTCGAGGTCTCGAGCCTCATGGACGCCGCCCTCGGCGGACTCCCGCGCGGCCAGATGTCGGTGGCCAGTATCGCTTTGATGTCGATCGTCGGCCTGGTTCTGCTCATCGCCAGTGCGAACATCGCGAACCTGTTGCTGGCTCGTTCGGCCCGGCGGACTCGCGAAATGGGCATCCGGACGGCGCTCGGCGCAGAGCGCGGACGCCTCGTGCGCCAGTTGTTAACCGAAAGTCTTCTTCTGTCGATCCTCGGTGGAATCGGCGGACTGGGCCTTGGCTGGATCGGGTGCCGCCTCCTCTGGAACTTCCGTCCGCCGTTCCTGCAACCCGGCGCTGTTTCGTTCCCTCTGGACCTGCGCGTC
>JBDTTK010000227.1:0-6747 GCA_039930685.1 Bryobacteraceae bacterium
ACGACGTACTCCTACCAGGGCATCTACTCTCCGCCATAGAGTGCAGAGATCGTCGTAGTAACCCTCCGTTTCGCTCGAACATGGTCCGCACAAATTTCGTGGTTCTCCTTTCCTCCTCTAACTTCATCTTTTCCGTTCATTCCGTCTACGTTCATGTCTCCTATCATTCTCATTACGGTGCGGTTATCCTGCTTCCACCCGGAGTTCTTGCCTTCCCCGGGATCCAGTAAAGTAAGTCGCCCAACATAGGGCGCGGTTGAAACTTGAGAATTTATTTTAATAGATTCTCTTCCTGAACTGTTTAAGTGACGAGTCAGCTGACGGGCTCTAACTAACGGACGTAGTAGGAGATCCGTTAGGTGCTCACGGGATGGGAGGAGGACTAAAGTACTTCTCCTTAGTTCGGCATGTAAGGTTCTCTAGGTGTTTGCAGGGATTGGCCTCTATCGAAACGAGAGCGATAGTAGGAGAACAATGATCGGTGATATTCCCGTTCGAAGGCCGGTATCAGCCCGGCGACTTGCACGACAAAGAGGCGTCGTCATGATCGTGATGGCGCTGGCATCCATCGCAATCATCGGAATCCTTGGTGTCGCGGTCGATATGGGCCGCGTCTTCGTGACCAAGAACGAGACGCAAACGTTTTGCGACGCAGGCGCACTCGCCGGTGCGCTAAAACTTGACGATTCCAACACCGGCATTTCCGCCGCTCGTACGGCCGTCACTTCTACCGGAGATGCCTGGAACTTCGGCACACAAACGATGCCAACTCCGACTATCGAGTTTGCGACTGCGAGCACTGGACCGTGGTTGACGAATCCGCCGAGCCCGACCAATTATTCCTTCGTTCGCGTGACCGCGAATGCGCCCGTGACGACGTACTTCTCGCCGATCCTCACCGGGCAGACCTCGATGACGGTGCAATCCCGAGCCATCGCCGCCCGCATCCCGGTAACGTCGCTGGCCCAAGGCCTGGCACCCTACACGGCGGTGGCGAGCGACCTGACCTCTCCGACGTTCGGCCTGATCGTGGGTCAGGAATACGATATTCAATGGCCTCAGTACAACGGGAGCCGTGGAAACTGCAACGCGGGCCATCCGGAGAACTGCTTTATCCGGCCGGTGTGCGCCGGAGATTCGACGCAGGCTCGCCGCGCCACCATGTGGAACATGGTGAACACCTGGAGTTCTTCGGTGAGCGGTTATTGGGGATCGAGCAGCAACTCCGAAATCCGTGCCGAAGTTCTCAACCTGGTCCAGCTTCAGCCCGCTACCATCGGGCAGGACATTGTCATGAGCACCGGCGACAAGGCTGTGGAAGCCACGATTCTTGACGAACGCGCGAGCCAGGACCTCGATTATGTCGACAATACGCCAGCGACCTATGACGCGAACCCATTGCATAATGGGCGGCGGCTGTTTGCACTTCCTATCGTCACGCCCGACGGCCCCACCAGCGCAAGAGTAGTCGGTTACGGAGTCTTCCTGTTGTACTCCAACGGCTCACCGAGCAACTTCTATAACCGTGCCACCAACGGGAATGACGGCTTCTGCGCCGTCTTCGCGGGCCAGTACGTCGTAGGTTCCACGAATCCCGGCAGCGGTAATGCCGGAGCTTACAAGGTCAGCCTGATCCAATGAAACGCATCCTCCAAGTCTTTGGCCGCCTGTGCAGGGACCGGTCCGGCAACGCGATGATGGAATTCGCCATCGGCGCGGGCGTGCTGGTTGCCGCATTTACCGGCACCTTCCAGTTCGGGTACACGTTCTATCAGTACAATTCCCTGTCGAACGGCGTGAATCAGGGAGCTCGCTATGCCGCCATGCGAGTGTATGACTCCCCGAATTCGACTCCCTCGCAGGGCTTCCTTACCGCCGTCAAGAACATGGTGGTCTATGGAGATCCGGCGGGCGGGGCGACTCCGATTCTCCCGGGGCTGACGACAGCGCATGTGAACGTCGTTCCTACATTCACCAATAACGTGCCGACTCTGATCACGGTTTCGATCAATGGCTACCAACTCGATGCGGCCGTGAAAACCATCACGTTCATCAACAAGCCCAGGGCGTCTTTCGTCTATCAGGGCTTCTACTCCCCCTACTAGGTCTGTGATGATGCCAAAGAGAAAACCGACTGCCCATCCTGTCTCCGAACGCCGCCAACGCCGAAGCAAAGGTAACGTGTTCGTGGAATCGTCGCTCGTATTCACGGCACTTGTCTTTATGCTGCTCGGCATCTTCGATTTCGGGCAGTTTCTGTTCATACACCAGGCATTAGTTGAACGAGCACGCTATGCGGCGCGCTGGGGTGCGATTAACGATCCGACAAACACGACGTCGATCCGCAATATGGTCATGTATAACCAAAGCGGGAATCCGGACGGAAGCACGCAGCCTTACTTTGGGTTGACCACGTCGAACGTTCAGGTTTCGACACTCGGAGGCGGAAGCCCTGACTATCGCCTGAAGGTGCTTATCACCAACTATCCATCGGGTTAACTCACCCTACATCGCAGGTACGTTCACCGGTCCGAACATCAGCGTGACTGTACCGATTGGACAGTAAACCGCCTCCGCCCTTCCCTGGTCCTTCGTTGTGGCTCCGAAGGCCGCATCATTGCTCGCCTACGCCAACGCGTGTGGGAAGATAGAAATCTCAGGCGCTTCGCGCGCCTTTTGAGACGTCCACTTCCAACTGAAAAGGCATCATGGCGACCGGCAGCACAAGCACGTTTCTTGACGAACTCCGCTGGCGCGGCTTCCTCGAAGCCGTCACGAGCGAGGATCTTGACGAGTACCTGAACGAATCGCGCCGGACGATGTACGTCGGCTTCGATCCCACCGCCGACAGCCTTCACCTTGGAAGCCTGATTCCCGTGATGGCCCTTGCTCACGCGCAGCGGCACGGGCACCGTCCGCTGGTGCTGGTCGGCGGCGGCACTGGACTCATCGGGGATCCCAGCGGCAAGTCGGCCGAGCGGACGCTGCTGACGAAAGAAAAGACGGAGGAGAACGCGGCGGCGATCCGCAAGCAGCTCGGCAAATTCTTCGACCTGTCGTCGGACGACAAGGCGCTCATGCTCAACAACGCGGAGTGGCTGGTTCCCCTGAATCTCCTAGATTTCCTACGCGACGTCGGCAAGCATTTCTCGGTCAACGAAATGATCAAGCGCGACTCGGTGCGGACCCGTCTAGAAGAACGCGATCACGGGATTTCGTTCACCGAGTTCAGCTACATGCTGCTACAGGCGTACGATTTCCTTTACATGGCGCAGCATTACGGCTGCACCATCCAGATGGGCGGCAGCGATCAATGGGGCAACATTCTTTCGGGCAAGGACCTGATCCGGCGGATGCTGGCGACCCGCAGCGAAGGCATCACGTTTCCGCTGCTTACGACGTCGACGGGGAAGAAGTTCGGAAAAACGGAAGAAGGCGCGGTGTGGCTCGACGCCAAGCGCACCAGCCCGTACAAGCTGTATCAATACTGGCTGCAGACTGCGGATGCGGACGCGGTGCGGTACTTGAAGCTGTTCACGTTCCTGGATCGCGCACGCATTGACGAGTTAGCCGCGGAGGTCGAGGCGCATCCCGAAAGGCGGGAAGGTCAGCGAGTACTGGCGGCGGAGTGCACGGCGATTCTGCATGGGCAGGAGTCGGTCCGCGCGGTGGAAGCGGCGAGCCGGATTTTGTTTTCGGGATCGAACGAGGTTCCGACGGCGGAGACGATCGCAATGTTGGCGGAAGAGGTTCCGGTGACCGAGGTACCGTCGGCTGAACTTACGGCCGGCGTCGGACTAGTGGATCTTCTGGTTCGGACAAAGCTGGCGGAGAGCAAAGGCGCGGCGCGAAAGCTAGTTGAGGGCGGCGGTGTGTATCTCAACAACGAGCGGCAAAGTCAGGCCCAACGAACCATTGTGAGCGCCGATGTGCAGTGGCCGGATGCGATTCTGCTGAGGGCGGGGAAGAAGAACTATCATCTGGTGAGGATTCAGTAGCCCTCCCGGGTTGCCAACCGATCCGCGCTGCCAATTGGATGGCGCAGACGGCGGATTCCGGTACAAAACCGAAGGCCCGGCGTCTACGGCAGAGGGTCGCCACGGGAAGCTTGTCGCGGAACCCGTGATAGCATGCAGTTAGGTAGGCGCTTCGGCCCCTGGGATTTTCGAATACCTGTGCAACGTCTTTCACAATTCGGCATGGCAGCCCTCGCGATCCTTCTGATCGTCGCGGTTGCCCAATGCGCAGTCGTTTGCCAACTCTCTCCAGTTAGCGTGCAAAAAGCGGAAACGAACGTTCCTCCCTGCCACAAGCAGTCAAAGGGTTCGCAGGCGCCGGACAACTGTTCGCACCCGCAGGACGCGTTAATGGCGGGCGCCACGACTCATCTCGACCTCGACTGGACGTTGGCGATCGTCAGCTTCGAGACTGTCGCGCCGATCATACCTGTCGGACAGTCCTTAACGTACCTGCTCGCCGATACAAGTTCACCCAAAGCCGCCCCTCCGCTCTGCCTCCGCGTCTGATCCACGATCGCCAAATCGCGTAAGTTTCAAGAACCGGTTCCGCGTACGCGCGAACTGCGCCTTGAATCTTTTTTCCCCAAACAAGAATCAGTCCGTTTTGAGGAGTAGTGCGTGTTTCAGAATTTCATTCTTCTTTTTTCGCTCGCGACGATGCTTGGCGCGGCGACGAATGTACAGCGATCCGGCAAATATGAAGTAACCCTGCGGGAGCCCGAAGGCGGGCTGAGCGCGCAGGAGGAAATGCAGATCGAGTTCCGCGTGGTCGATACGTCTCGTGTCGATCCGGTTATGGGCGCGGCGGGAGTAATTCGTGCGCGGATCGAAGGCGTTGTCGAGATGCCGGCGATGGCCGGTATGCCAAAAGTGGTCGAGATCGCGCATCCCGAAGGAGTTCCAGGCGAGTACGGATTGCATCCGATGTTTGCGCACGGCGGCGAATTCAAGCTGACTCTCAAGATCGCGCCGCCGGCCGGGCAGGCGTTTGAGGTTTCATTTCCGCTGCAGGTCGGCGATGCAAGGTCGGCGACGAAGGCGACGATCAAGCCGTATCGGCTGGAGGTGGTGTCGTCGCCCAAGAATCCCAAGGCCGGTGAGCCGGCGGACCTGACGATCCGCGTAATTCGCGATGCGACGAAGGAGCCGATCACCGCTTTTGATTTGACCCATGAGCATCCGTTGCATTTGATCGTCGTTCGCGCGGATCTTGGCGTGTTCGCGCACCTGCATCCGGCCCTTGGGGAGAACGGTGTATTCCGTGTGAAGCACGTCTTTCCGACTGGCGGCGAGTATCATTTGTTCGCCGACGCAGCTCCTCGCGCAGCCGGGTCGCAAGTGCTGATGGCGGCGCTCAAAGTCAACGGCAAATCCGAGGCGAAGTTCGATCTGTCCAAGGCCGATCGCGGCACGAAGCGCCAAGTGCAGGGTGTTGTCGTCGACTTGGATGCTCCGGCGATCGAACCGGTGAAGAAGAGCGTCACGCTGCGGACCTCGGTCCGCGACGCGCAGGGAAATCCGGTGACGAACCTGGAGCCGTACCTGGGCGCAATGGGTCACTTCATCCTCATCCACGAGGATGGCGTCACAATGGTCCATTCGCATCCCGATGAGCGCGGCGCGGGTCCGGACTTTGGAAAAGACGGCGTCGTTCCGTTTCTCTCCCGCTTTCCGAAGCCGGGGCTCTATCGCGGCTGGGCGCAATTCCAGCGAGCCGGAACCGTGATCACGGCGGATTTCATTCTTGAGGCCGGAGGTCCGGCTAAATGATAGGTCGCCGGATGCTGGCCGCGGTCCTCGTAGCTACTACATTTCTGACGGGCGGCGCATTTGCGCATGAAGGCAGCAAGAAACCGAAGAAGCCAACCGCCGCCGCTGCTGAACTCAAGTCAGCACGCAACAAACTTGATGCCGCGAAGAAGAAGCTCGCCTCCCAGGGGAAGTACTCGTGCTGTCTCAAGAAGTCCTGTGACATTTGCGCGCGCCGCAACGGATCGTGCAATTGCGCGGCAAACGTGGCGGCCGGAAAGGGCGCCTGCGGCGAATGCCAGGCCGGTTGGCTTGCCGGGCGCGGCGCCATGAAGGGAGTGGATCCGCAGGCAGTGAAGCTGCTGGATTCATCGCATCAGGGGATGCGTCACGGAGCAGGTCCGACGGAAACTGCGAACAGCCTGAACGAAGCGTTGGGCGAATTGACTGCCGCGAAGAAGACGCTGGTGAAGGAAGGCCGCTTTGCCTGCTGCATCAAAGGCGGCTGCGACGAATGTGCGTTTGAAACCGACTGCCCCTGCGGCTCGGACCTGGCGCAGGGCAAAGGTGTGTGCGGAAGCTGCGCGGACGGCTGGCATGCGGGCGACGGCATGTTCCCGGGACTCGCGCTCTCCGAAATCCATATCGCTCCCATGTCGGATTCGATGCACGATGGCATGGCGATGGGCATGAGTTCGGGGACCAGCCAACAGCCCGAGGCTGCGTTTGTCGAGAGCGAGACCTCGAACATCGCCCCGATGAGCATGCTGATGGGCCGGACCTCGCGCGCCGGGGGCTGGGACTGGATGCTGGCCGCGAATGTGTTCGTGGTGGGGACGGCGCAGAGCGGTCCGCGGGGCGGCGACGGGGTGTTCTCCGCGAACTGGGTGATGCCGATGTTCGGGCGCAAGCTCGGGCGCGGCTACCTGACGCTTCGACCGATGTTCAGCTTCGAGCCGGCGACTGTGCGCAACGGGAT
>JBDTTK010000228.1:0-6746 GCA_039930685.1 Bryobacteraceae bacterium
CGGGTTCGAGTGGATTTGCTTCCGGCTTCCACTTAATGGGTGAGGACCTGGTCCACCTATCATGCCAACATCTAGAAACGGTTCGGCGAAAACGACTGCTCCCGTCGTCCTCGAGGCGGTCGAAAGTAAGATCCATGTCTTTCGGAATCAGAAGGTTATGATCGACGCCGATATCGCGAAGTTGTACGACGTTCCGACCAAACGGCTGAACGAGGCTGTAAGACGAAACGCATCACGATTTCCGGCGGACTTCATGTTCCGGCTGACGAGCCAGGAGGTCGACGATTTGAGGTCGCAGTTTGCGACCTCAAAGTCTGGGGAGAAACGCGGCGGTCGGCGCTATCTGCCGTTCGCATTCACCGAGCATGGTGTAGCGATGCTTTCTTCGGTGCTAACGAGTGAGCGGGCCGTGCAGGTAAATATCGCAATCGTACGGACGTTCATCAAAATGCGGGAGATTGTTGCCAGCCGGTTGGAAATCGCAGAGCGTCTCGACGCGTTGGAACAGAAGTATGAGGGCCACGACCGCGATCTGGAAGCGGTCTTCGATACGATCCGCGAGATGCTGGCGGTGCCTGAGACGCCGAAGCGGCGGATCGGGTATCCGGTAGCTTGAAACGGCTGGGTAGCCGCGTGTCAAACGGGCATCTTCGTCACTTTTAGCGCAACGTCAATCGCGTTTGAGTTCTTCCAACTCCTTCTCCGCCGTCTCCATCAATTCATAGGCCTGTGCCGGAGGCATGCGGTCGGCGCTCTCCGCAACGGCCTCCACCGATTGAAAACTCAGCGAGACCCGGGTCACGCGTCTCAGCAATGCGTCCCGATCCGCAGAAGCCGGACGCTTACGGATCCGCTCGGCCAGGTCGTTCGTCTCTTTGAGCCGAGTGGCAGCCTTCGTCGCCAGATCAAACTGCGCTTGCAACTCGGCCGCGGTGGCGACGGAACGCGGATCAGGGATCATGTCCAACGGCTGCTCTTGCTTGCGCCCGGCGGCGGTCAACCGCACGGTAAATTTGCCCGGTAGCGCCAACGGGCCGTCGGGATACTTCAAATCCCAGACAAAGCGATTCACTCCCGCTTTGGTCCCAGGCCGCGCGGGCGCTTTCAGCCAGCGGTCCGCTACGGTGAGATCCCGCCTGCTTACTGGGGGCACCGGATCATTTGACGCGACGCGCCGAATCAATTGCCCCTTGGCGTCCAGGATTTCGATCACCACGGGCTCGTGCGGGATGGAGGTCAGATAGTAGTCGATGATCGCGCCGTTCGGCGGGTTCTGCATCTGCGGAATTTCGGGGGGCATCGGAGTGCCCTGGAACGTATCGTTGTTGATTCGATACGCCACGGATGGCTTGTACAGCCACACTTCGGCTCGGCTCACGTTGGTCCCGCCCTGCCGCAGGGGGCTGATGTCGTCCAGGATCCAAAAGCCGCGGCCGTGGGTCGCGATCACGAGGTCCCGGCCGTGGACCAGGACGTCGCGCACCGATGTCACCGGCAGGTTCAGTTGCAAGGGCTGCCAATGATCTCCGTCATCGAACGACACGTACATACCCAGTTCCGTAGCAGCGAACAGCAAGCCGCGCCGCGCCGGGTCTTCCTCGATTGAATTCACGAACGCGCCATCGGCGATGCCGGTTTGAATGGCGGTCCAGGTTTGCCCAAAGTCGCGAGTGCGGTAGAGGTGCGGCTGATAGTCGTCGAGGCGATGGCGGTCAACGGCCGCGTACGCTACGGTCGGCTCAAAGTGGGACGCCTCGATGTGCGTGATCTTGCTCCAATCGGTCAGTCCCTTCGGCGTGACGTTGCCCCAGGTCTTCGCGCCGTCCCGTGTCACGTGAAGGAGGCCGGTGTCGGAGCCCACCCAGATCAGTTTGGCTTCTAACGGCGACGGCGCAATCGAATACAGCACGCCGTAGCCGCGGGCTTTCGCGTTCTCAGTCGTCGTTGGACCCGGCTGCGCGGGTGCGCCGGGTTTGCGGTCGTCTCCTGTCAGATCCGGACTCATCTCGCGCCAATGGAGGCCGCCGTCGGTGGTTTTCAGAAGGTATTGCGAGCCGTAGTAGATGGCGTTCGGTTCGAGCGGCGCGAACTGGAGCGGCGCGGTCCAGGGAAAGCGGTACTTGCGCTGGGCAATCTCTGTCCCGAAACCCGGCAAGGGCCACGGCGTGATGTCCTGGCTTTGGGACACGCGTTTGTCGAAGCGCGCCAGGCTGCCATTGGTGTTTCCGACGTAGTAGATGTTGGGGTCCTTGGGATCGGGCGCGATCCATCCGCTTTCGGCGCCGCCGACCTCGCCGCGATCGAATTCGCTCATAGTCGGGCGGTCCGTGCGGCTGGGCACGGCGACGGTTCCGCTGTCCTGCTGTGCGCCATAGACCCAGTAGGGGAAGGCGTTGTCGACGGCCACGTGATAGATCTGCGCGGTGGGTTGGTTGTACCAGGTGGACCAGGTGGCGCCGCCGTCCACTGTGATGGTGGTTCCCTGATCGCTGCCGCAGATCATGCGCCGCGAGTCGGCGGGATCGATCCAGAGCGACTGGTAGTCATCACCGCCGGGTGCGCCCCGCACGATGCCGAAGTTCCGGCCGCCGTCCTTCGAGGAATACAGCGACACGTTGGGTGTGTAAATGATGTCGGGGTTGTTGGGATCGACGGTCGGTTTGCTGAAATACCAACCGCGGCTATTGATGCGTTTGTCCGCGCTCACACGAGCCCAGGTCTTCGCGCCATCGTCGGAGCGATAGAGGCCGCCGGCTTCCTTGGCATCGATGAGGGCGTAGACTCGCTTGCCTTGCGTGCCGCGCGCGACCACTACGCCAACGCGGCCCCAATCGCCGCCGGGCAAGCCCGTGCCTTTCAGTTGAGACCAGGTATCGCCGCCATCGACAGACTTGTAGAGTCCACTGCCAGGGCCTTCGAGCGGGCCGTATTGGCTCCACGGCGGACGGCGCGCGTTCCACATCGCGGCGTAGAGCACCTTGGGGTTTTCCGGCTCCATGACAAGGTCGATGGCGCCGACGTCCGGGCCTTTGTCCAGAATCTTGCGCCAGGTCTTGCCGCCATCGGTCGAGCGGAATACGCCGCGCTCGGCGTTGGGTCCGTAGGCGTGGCCGAGAGCCGCGACATAGACCAGATCGGGATTCTTCGGGTCGACGCGGATGCGCGCGATTTGGCGGGAGTCGCGGAGCCCGATGTGCGTCCAGGTTTTCCCGGCATCGAGCGACTTGTACATGCCATCGCCGTAGGAGATCGCGGAGCGCATATCGGTTTCGCCGGTTCCGACGTAGACGATTTGCGGATTGGAGGGGGCGACCTCAATCGCGCCGATCGACGCGATCTTTTGCGAGTCGAAGATCGGATTCCAGGTGTGCCCGGCGTTGGTTGTTTTCCAGACACCGCCGCCGACAGAGCCGAAGTAGAACGTATCCGGTTGGCCCGGGACGCCGGTTGCGGAGACGACGCGTCCGCCGCGATAGGGTCCGATGAAACGCCATTCGAGGCCGTTGAGCAATGCCTGCGGTAAGGGTTGCGCGAAAACACCGAGGGCGGTGAGGAAGAGTAAGACGGTGTGGCGCGACATTCCGCCATGGTAACGCGTCGTACGCCAGGAGCTTATTCAGTGCGTGTGTTTGCGCCGACTCGATATCAACTACCGGGAGAACTGACTAGGACTTATTGCCGAAACAATAGAGCGCCGTCTGCGTGCGGACGATGATCTGGTTCTTGTCGATAGCGGGCGTGGACCAGATTTCTTCCTTGAGGTCGTTGACCGCGAGGATTTCCCATTCGCCGATGGCCTGGATAACGGAAAGTTTGCCCGACTGGCTGGCGAGATAAATCTTGCCGTCGCCGGCAATCGGGGACGCGTAATAGGGATCGAGGGCGTCCTTGACGCGGCCCTGCTTGATGACTTCGCCGGTCTTCGCGTTGAGCGCCGTGAGGACACCGCCTTCACGGAGCAGGAACAGTACATCACCGATCAGCAGCGGCGAAGGAATGTTGGGTAGCGATTTCGCGTACCGCCATTCGACGTTGGTTTTTGTGAGGTCGCCTTTTTGCTCGGCATCGGTTTGGGGCAGCTTGATGGAGTACACGCCATTGACGGCGGAGTTGCGGGCGAAGAGAACTTTCCACTCGTCGGCGTCGATGAACTTGTCCGCGTTGAGGTCGAAGAGGAACATCAGCTTCTTCATCTCGTCGTAGGGCAGTTCTTCGCGCGAGAGCTTGCCGTCCTTGTCTTTGTCGTGGGATTCAAGAACTTTTTCCCACGGGTCGATTTGCGGCGGCAGTCCGACGCCGGACATATCCGCCATCCAGGAATGGACGTAGACGTGGTCGCCCGCGACTATGGGTTCGGACTTGGCCTGCCAGGCCATTCCGCCGACCCACCACAACTTTTCGCCGGTCGCGACCGAATACGACTGCAATTCGTAGGAGCCTGAGACGAGGACCTGGAGCGGTCCTTTCTTCGGCTGGAAAAGCACGGGCGTCGAGAAGCCGTGAGTTACGCCGCGGCGGGCGGTCTTCCATTTGACCTTGCCGGTGGAGGTGTCCACGGCGAGCAGGAAGGAGTCGACGTCCTGGTCCATCAGGAAGAGCAGCGTGTCGCCGGCGAGGATCGGCGAGGCTCCAGGTCCGTAGGGAGTTTTGAAGGGGCCGAGCGGGAGGTGCCATTTCTGCTCTCCGTCGGGCGTGTAGCCGACAAGGCCCGCGCTTTCAAAGAACACGTAGACGCCTTTGCCGTCGGTCACAGGCGTGGGCGAAACGGGCGTGTTGACGGAGCGGATCGCGACGGCGTTGACTGAGGGCGCCTCCTTCTGCCAGAGGATCTTTCCGGTCTTGCGGTCGAGGCCCATGGTGTAGACGGCCTTCTTGGCTTTGTCGAACGTGGTGAGAAAGATCTTGTCGCCGCCGACGACGGGCGAGGAGTAGCCTGCGGGAATCTCGGTCCGCCAGACGAGGTTCTTGTCGGCGTTCATTTCCACCGGCAGGTTCTTGGCGTCGGCGACACCGGTGCCATTGGCGCCACGGAATCGCCCCCACTCTTCGGCGGAGCCTGCTCCGACGCTGATTGCGGCGATGGCGGCGATGGACAGGATTCGTTGCATGCTCGTGATTGGCTCCTATTTGTTACCGAAAGAGTAAAGTGCGGTGCGGGTCCGCAGGTAGAGGCGGCCGTCCGCGATGGCGGGGGTGGCGAAAATTTCGTCCTCGAACTTGCCCGCGGAGATTATTTCCTGGTCAGGGCCGGCCTTGAGAACCGATACGGTGCCGGAGAGGCTGGCGATGTAGACCTTGCCGTCGGCGGCTACGGGCGAGGCGTAGTAGCGGTCCGAGACGCCGCGGAGGCGGGCCTGTTTGTGCAGCGTTCCGGTGGCGGGGTCAAACGTCGAGAGCACACCGGCGTCGCTGATCATATACAGGACGCCGTCGTAAAGGACGGTCGATGGAAGCTGCGGAATTGCCTTGTGGTATTTCCACATAAGGCCGGATTGAGAGATGTCGCCTTTGCCATTGGCGTGATAGGCGAGCAGTCCGTTTTCGGCGGCCATGACGGCGCGGAACTTCTCCCATTCTTCTTTGTCGAGGAAGCCGTCGCGGTTGAGGTCGGTGTAGGGGAAGTAGTCTTTGGTGCGCTTGTCGGGCGACTCGTCGATGGAGATCTTGCCGTCGTGGTTTTTGTCCCAGGTTTTGAGGACGTCGTCGAAGGGCAGGACCGGAATCTGCTTGCCGGGATCGTTTTCCGGCGTGTTGTAGCCGTTGATGTAGACCTTGTCGCCGTCGAGGACGGGGATGGACTTCATTTCGGAGGCGAGTCCGTAAACCCACCAGACGCTTTCTCCTGTGGTGGCATCGTAGGCATCCATGCGGAAAGAGCCAGGCGCGATGATGAGCGGGTTTCGGCCCTTGGGACGGTAGATGACGGGAGTTGAGTGTCCGGTGAGCGCTTCGGTGCGGGGGCGCTTCCATTTCACTTTGCCGTCCGACTTGGCAACCGCGATGACGAAGGATCCGCCCGAGTGGTCGCAGACAAGGATCACCTTGTCGTCGACGAGTACCGGAGAAGAACCCATGCCGTAGACATTGTTAAAGGGGCCGAGCGGGGTACGCCAGACTTCCTTGCCGTTCCAGTCGTAGGCGAGCAGTCCGTAGTCGCCGAAGAAGACATAGACGTGCTTGCCGTCCGCGGCGGGGGTCGGGGACGCGGGGCTGTTCCGCTTGTCGTAGACCTCTTTGCGGGGGCGCGGCGCTTCGACGCGCCAGACTTCCTTGCCGGAGGCGCGGTCGAGCGCGATTGTATAAAGATGATCACCTTCAAAGGCGGTGAGGAAGATGCGATTGCCTGAGACCGATGGCGAGGAATGGCCGGGGAGCATGTCGATCTTCCAGATCACGTTCTTGTCGGGGGCGATTTCGGACGGCAGATTGTGCGCGTCGGTGGTGCCGGTGCCGTTTGGCCCTCGGAAGCCCGCCCAGTCTCCGGCGGAGGCGGTGAGGGTCAAGGTGGTCGCTACGATAAGCAGTCGAATCATGAAATCTCCCATTGGACGGATGAGGGTCGGCTTTGTCACTTCTTGCCGCGGGCACAAGCCAAGAAATAAGGATCGCAAACGCGCGCGGTTTGCGCCGAACCTCACACTTTGCGAGGATAGAAGCAGGTGACGGTGATCGCCAAGCGCACTTTGATGGCCCACGCGAGCAAGCATCCGGACGCTGCGGATTCGATCTTCCGCTGGTTCGCGGTG
>JBDTTK010000229.1:0-6726 GCA_039930685.1 Bryobacteraceae bacterium
CCTTCCACCGCGCAGACGGGCATACCGTCAAGATGCCCATGGACAATGGCGAGGGCCGGCACTGGAACCGCTCTCCAGGCAACCTCATCAGCGCCCCGAAGCATATGCAGATTGGCGCGGACTCCACCATTTCCATCTCACTCGACAAAGTCATCCCGCCGGTCGCGCCGACGCCGGACACCAAGTACGTCCGCCACGTCCGCATCCAAAGTGACCTGCTCACCAAATTCTGGGGACGCCCCATGCATATCGGCGCGATCGTCGTCGTGCCGGAAGGCTTCGACGAGAATCCGGGCCAGCATTATCCGATCGCCTTCAACCAGGGCCATTTCCCCGCCGACTTCTTCGGCTTCCGCGAAACGCCGCCGGCACCCGGCATGAAAGGCATTGAACGCGATCGCGCCCAATCCGCTCATCGCTTCTATCAGGACTGGACCGCCGGCCGCCTCCCCAAAATGCTCCTCGTCCTCACGCAGCACGCGACGCCTTTTTACGACGACTCCTACGGCGTCAACACCGCCAACGCCGGACCCTACGGTGACGCGCTCACTAAGGAACTCTATCCGCTTATCGAAAAGCAATTCCGCGCCATCGGCGAACCCTGGGCCCGCGTCCTGTTCGGCGGGTCCACCGGCGGCTGGATGACTCTCGCCCAACAGATCTTCTATCCCGATTACTTCGGTGGCGCCTGGGGCTTCTGCCCGGATCCGGTCGACTTCCATGTCTTCCAACTCGTCGACGTCTACAACGACAAGAACGCCCACTTCGACATCGGACCCTTCGCGCGCACGCCCCGTCCACTCGGCCGCATGCGCGACGACCACACGCTAATCACCATCGGCGAAGCATCCCAGCAGGAACTCGTCCTCGGAACAAAAGGCCGCTCCGGCGAACAAATGGACGCCTTCCACGCCACCTTCGGACCCGTCGGCACCGACGGCTATCCCGCCAAGCTCTGGGATCCCGTTACCGGCGACATCGACCCGCAAGTCGCCAGCTATTGGCGCGACAACTACGACCTCACCGCTTACCTCGCCCGCGACTGGGAGCGCCTTGGCCCCAAGCTGGTCGGCAAAATCCACATCACCATGGGCACCAAGGACACCTACTACCTGGATGCCGCAACGCACCGCATGGACGCGTTCCTTGAAAGCACCAAGCTTCCGCGCAAAGGCCCCTACTATGGCGGCAGCGTCCAATACGGCAACAACGAGCCCCACTGCTACACCGGCGTCCCGCCCGGCCAACGCACCGAGACCTATTACCTCCCGATCTTCGCGGACCACATGCGCAAGATGGCCCCCAAGGACGCCGACACCACCAGTTGGCGTTAGCCGCCCGCCGACCGTGGATTGGCGTACATCGCGGTAGCACGGACCTCCAGGTCCGTGATCTCGGCGCTCAACTTCCGTTGAATGGTGCTAAACAAACAATCCGCACGCGCCTTCAACCGATTTCGCATATCCTTGTTCCTTGCGCTCCTCGCCTAACTTGCGTTGGTACGTCTGCGGACTGCTCTTCTTCGCGACCACCATCAACTACATTGACCGCCAGGTCCTCGGGCTCCTGAAGCCCACCCTCGCCAACGACCTCGGCTGGAACGAAGCCGACTACGGCTGGATCGTCTTCGCCTTCCAGGCCGCCTACGCGGCAATGATGCCCATCGCCGGACGCCTCATCGACTGGATGGGGACGCGCCTCGGCTACGCTCTTGCCGTGCTCGTCTGGAGCGTCGCTGCCATGGGCCATTCGCTAGCCGGATCCGCCACCCAGTTCGGCATCGCGCGCTTCGTCCTTGGCTTCGGAGAAGCCGCGAACTTCCCCGCCGCCATCCGCACCACCGCCGATTGGTTTCCGCAAAAAGAGCGCGCGCTCGCCACCGGCATCTTCAACAGCGGTTCGAACATCGGTGCGCTGATCGCGCCCATCATGGTTCCGTTCCTCGCGGCGAACTACGGTTGGCGCTCCGCCTTCATCGTCACCGGAGCGCTAGGCCTCGTCTGGATCGTCATCTGGCTCGCGATGATGCAGAAGCCCGCGGCCCAATCCGCGGACCGCCCCGCTGCCATCCCGTTCCTCAAACTCGCTGCCACGCCGCAAGCCTGGGCCTTCCTCATCGGTAAATTCCTCACGGACCCCGTCTGGTGGTTCTACCTCTATTGGCTGCCGGGCTTCCTCAACAAATCCTACAAACTCGATCTGGTCGAACTCGGGCCGCCGCTGATTACCGTTTACTTGATGGCCGACATCGGTTCCATCGGTGGCGGATGGCTCTCCTCGCATCTCTTGACGCGAGGCTGGGAAGTCAGCCGCGCCCGAAAGACCGCCATGCTGGTATGCGCCCTCTGCGTCACTGCCGTCGTGTTCGTTCCTTATTCCGGTGGTAATCTCTGGCTCGCCGTCGGCCTCATCAGCCTCGCGACCGCCGCCCACCAGGGCTGGTCCGCGAACCTATTCACCATGGCCTCCGACCTCTTCCCCGAACACGCCGTCGGCTCCGTGGTCGGCTTCGGCGGCTTCGGCGGAGCCGTCGGCGGAATGCTCGTCGCCCCTGCCGTCGGCTACTGGCTCGACTTCTCCCACGGCGCCTACGGACCGCTCTTCGTCGTCGCCGGCGCCATGTACTTGATCGCCCTCGCCATCATTCACTACATCAGCCCGCGCTTTGAAAAAGCCGCCGTTTAGGGCGAACCTCGGCCAGATGCCATCGCCCCGGAAGGCGCAACCGTAAGGTCGTTCTCCCAAGCCGACACGACCCGCCAAGTAGACTCGCCAGTGGCGCGCTCTAGACGAATCGTTCTCGATCGGATTGCCCCCCGCACGCCGGCACCGCAGCCGGACACCACCGATCTTCATAACGCGCTATGCCATCCTGAAGGCATGTGGCGGTGCCTTCTAGCTTTGCTGATCCTCACCGCGACAGGGCAGGCCGACGATCAGGTCCAGCGCATGGCCGCCCGTCTCTCCGAAGAAGCCGAAGCGTTCGCCCGCGTAGCTCCTCAACTCCTCTCCCGCGAAACGCTCGAGCAGCGGGCATTGAAACCTCCCTCTCGATTCAAGCCTCGCTTTGGCGCGGACGCCCAGAGACCGCCCCAGCTGAAATGGCAGACCCGCAAGATTGTCTCCGAGTACGCGTACTCCACCTTCTCCGGATCGCGCGAAGCCCTTCATGAATTCCGCCAGGCCGTCCAGGTCGACGGCCGCCAGGTGCAGAAAACGGAAAAGGCCCTCGACGCTCTCGCTCAGGGCATCACCAGCACCGACGACGAGCGCAAGCGGCGCATGCTGAGCGATTTTGAGAAGCTCGGCCTCCGCGGAGCCGTTACCGACCTTGGTCCTATCATCCTGCTCTTCACCCGGCGTCAGATTGAAAAGTACGAGTTCCTCTTCATGGGACGGAAGCCATTCGACGGAGACCAGGCGCTCGTCTTCTCCTATAAACAAATCGACGGTCCCGATCGCGTGACCGTCTTCGATGCGAGCCACGGCGACAAGGCGATCGGGTTGAGGCCGTCCGGTGAGGTCTGGGTGACCGCCGAATACGTTCCGCTGCGAATCACCATGAAAGTGGCCCGCCGGGAAAGTGACTTCCAGTTCCGCGACGAAATGACCGTCGACTACGCGATGACCCAGCACGGAGTGCTCGCGCCCAAGAAAGCCAGCCATCGCGAATGGCAAGGCGCGAACCTGATCGCCGAGAATAACTTCGTCTATTCCGACTTCCACCGCTTCGGCGCCTCGAGCGACATCAAGTTCGAAGCCGCGCCGATCGAGCCAAACGCTCCGAAGCGCAAGCCGTCCAAGCCGCTGTAGGAAGCGACAATAGGAAAATCAGCAGAACGCATGCCCCGCTACATCTATCTCCACGGATTCGCGTCCGCCCCCAGCTCCCGGAAGGCGCAGTTCTTTCGGCAGCACTTCGAGGATAAAGGCATCGACTTGGCCGTGCCGGCGCTCGATGAAGGTGTCTTTTCGTCTCTGACCATCGGAGGGCAGCTGAAAGTCGTCGAGCGCGAGGCTGCCGGCGCATCCGATGTCGTTCTAATCGGGTCGAGCCTCGGCGGCTACCTCGCCGCCCTCTATGCAGCCCGAAATCCACAACAGGTAACCCGCGCGGTCCTCCTCGCCCCTGCCTTCTGCTTTCCCCGCCGCTGGCGCGAAGAAATGGGCGAGGACAAGCTCCGCGAATGGCGCGAGCGCGGATCGATCGATATGTTTCACCACGGGGCCAAGGCCCCTCTCCCGATGGGCTACCAACTCATCGCTGAGGCCGCCTCCTACGAAGACTATCCGGATCTCGTCCAGCCCTCCCTCCTACTCCACGGCACCGCTGACACCGTCGTACCGGCAAAATATTCCGAAGAGTTCGTGAAGCGGCACCCCGCCACCTCACATGTAATCTTGCTTACTTCTGGGCATGAGCTCACCGACGTCATGGATATCTTGTGGAACGAAACGGCCCGGTTCCTGGAACTTTGACCGGAGATTCTGTTTTTGAGATCGCTCAATCGGTGTCAGATGTGTATGTTAGACTCGTCTCAACAGGAGATTCCAAACTCTGAAACCAGTCAGGGTTCGGCGTCGTCCAATAGGCAGGAAATCCCGACTCGCTCGCGGCGCATGGGCGTTTACAGGGCGAAGACTGGGATCGGAGTGAACTGTGGCAGTAACCACTGAACCTGAGATCAAGCCCGAGAACTACAGTGATCCTGATGTTCACCTACGACATCTTCTCATTGAAGGCGTAGAGCTGCCGTGGTACAAAACGTTCTTTCAAAGCCTGAAAGAGACGATCAATCCGCCGAAGCTCCCGCCGCTCGATATCACGTCCAAGCCCGTCGAAGTGGAGTCCATGTGGGGCCTCACCTCCGGCCAGGAAAGCCGAGCCGGTCTTATGTCGATGCTGGTGCACGCCACCCTCATCGGACTCGCCATTTTCATCGGAACGAACAAGGCCGTTCAAAAGGTAGTCAAGGACACGGTCACCCTGATCGCGCCTGATATTTCGCCCTACATCGCCAACAAGCCCGCGCAGAAGCAAGCCATGGGTGGCGGCGGTGGCGGCGGCGACCGGTCTCCGCTTCCCGCCAGCAAGGGCAAGCTTCCGCGCCCCGCGCCGAAGCAATTCGTCCCTCCGTCGGCGGTCCTGAACAACGAGAACCCCAAGCTCCCGATGGAACCAACCATCGTCGCGCCGGACTCCGTCCCCAACATTCAGGCGCCTAACTTCGGCGATCCGATGTCGAAATTCGGCATCCCGTCGAACGGCTCCGGTTTCGGCGGTGGAATCGGCTCCGGCTCCGGCGGCGGCGTCGGCTCCGGCAAGGGCGCGGGCGTCGGACCCGGCTCCGGCGGTGGATTCGGCGGCGGCGCGTACCGCATCGGCGGCGGCGTCTCAGCTCCGGCTGTGCTACTGAAAGTCGAGCCCGAATATTCCGAAGAGGCTCGCAAAGCCAAGTGGCAGGGCACCGTGGTCCTCGCCATCGTCGTCGACGAAAAAGGCCACGCGCGCGACCTCAAGGTCATCCGCTCCCTCGGCCTCGGCCTCGATCAAAAGGCCATCGAAGCCGTCGAGAAGTGGCGCTTCAAGCCCGGCATGAAAGACGGCAAACCCGTTCCCGTCCAGGCCACCATCGAAGTCAACTTCCGGCTGCTATAAATTCTCTCTCCGTCACGTCACAGGAGCCAACACTGCGTGGTCCCGGATCTCGAGATCGAGCACTCTATCTTTGTTGCGTTCGTGATCCGCTCAAAGCGAGATCGTTACTGCGCACTCATTGAAAGCGCCCGAGGACGAGACAAGCTTCGACGCGGATTGGCCCATTTTCGCGACTGGAATCCGCGGCACGCTCACGCCGTAGATGGGACGGCGTCGTCGATTTGCTCGACCCTTCGCGGCATGGGAGCTCCACGCGACTGCTATGTCCTATCTGAGAGCGATCGTTACGACGGAAGCCGTAGGGATCTTCTGACTGCGCTGCAGGACTCAGTGGGATACGGTCTGGGCACCCTAATTTCTTGCATACCGGGCCAACTCGCTTACTTCGAAGGAGAGGGTCCGAGCGCACGGTACATCCTTCGCAGCCTTGGCCGCGATGTCGGGTAGATCTTAGATCGCAGCGCCGAGTTACGACCGCGCCGCCTTGCACTCCGCGCACGGACAAACCTTCCGCAAGTGATCGAACGAGTAGATCCCTGACCCGTGCCCGTCGCTCCACTCCACGCGGATCGCATAATGCCCCACCGGCTCGATTTCCAGCATCTTTAACGCCGGCTTGAACATCGGGAACGGATCGTTCACCGGCTTGCTATAGCTGGTCTTCTGCGGCTCCGTCCCGTGCGCGCCGGTACACACCGCGCACGGACACTCATCGCGCAAATACCCCAGCGGATAATCGCTGCGATGCCCATCCTTCCAGTCGATCTTGATGCCCTTCGACTTCGAGATTGCAATGTGCTCAGGATCTGTAGCAGGGGTAGCGGCGGTCGAACTCATACCTGCTTCCAGTTTCCCACGCCGTCAACTGCTTTGAGGCGCGACCATCAGGTGGCGCTCTCAAAATTAAGGCCGCCATCGTAGGGGCCGGGCATGCCCACCCCGCGGATGCACTCTTTCGGCACGTCAGGTCGCGCTCGAGACAGCACCGAACCACGATCATCACAGCAACGAACCACGACCGTCACAGCAACGAACCACGACCGTAAGGGAGTGGACTCCCTTAACCC
>JBDTTK010000230.1:0-6724 GCA_039930685.1 Bryobacteraceae bacterium
ATATGTTCTCAGCGGCGGCCAAAGAGAAAATCGAGAAGGCCGGCGGCACGGTCGAAATCCTTGGATAACGGTCTATTGGGGCGGTAGCCAAACATGAAGTTATTTGAAGCATTCGCCAACGTCTTCAAGGTCCCGGACCTTCGGAACCGTCTACTGTTCGCTCTCGGCATGTTGGCGATCTATCGCCTGGGCGGGCACATCCCGACCCCGGGCATCGATACCCTCCGGCTCGAAGAATTCTTTAAGCAGAACTCAGGAACGCTGTTCGGCTTTATCGATTTGTTCAGTGGCGGCATGTTCCGCCGCCTTACGATTTTCGCGTTGGGCATCATGCCCTACATCACTTCGTCGATCATTCTCCAGCTCCTCACGGTCGTTGTTCCGACCCTTGAGAAGCTCCAGAAGGAAGGCGAACTGGGCCGTCGCAAGATCACCCAGTGGACCCGCTACCTCACCGTCGCACTGGCCCTGATGCAAAGCTTCGGAATCGCATTGACCCTGCAGAATTCGCAGGGCAACTTCGTTCTCAACCCGGGATTTGGCTTCATCTTCATGACGATGCTGTCCCTGACCACAGGCACGGCCTTCATCATGTGGCTGGGTGAGCAGATTACGGAGCGCGGTATCGGCAACGGAATGTCGTTGATCATTTTCTGCGGAATCGTCGTTGGATTGCCCAACGCCATGCAGGAAATTTACACGAACGTCCTTATCACGAAGACGTGGAATCCGTTCCAGCTCATTATCATCATTGCCATGATGATCGCCGTCGTGGGCTTCATCGTCCTCGTCGAGCGCGGCGAGCGCCGGATTCCGGTGCAATATGCCAAGCGCGTCATCGGACGCCGCATGATGGGCGGCCAGTCGACGCACCTCCCGCTTAAGGTCAACGCGGGCGGCGTCATCCCGGTCATCTTCGCGAGTTCACTGCTGGCCTTCCCGCAAACCTTGATGCAGGTGGATTGGGTGCGCAACTCTTCGGTGATGTCCGGAATGCTGGGCGCCATTGGCGGATCGCAGCCCCTGTACTACGTTCTGTACACGGTTCTGATCATCTTCTTCTGCTTCTTCTACGTGTCGATCATCTTCAATCCGAACGAAGCGGCGGACAACATGCGGAAGTACGGCGGCTTCATCCCGGGCATCCGTCCGGGTAAGAACACCGCCGAATACATGAACAAGATCCTCACGAGGATCACCGTGGTCGGCGGACTGTACCTCGCCGTCCTCTCGCTGTTGCCGCAAATCATGATCGCCGGGATTAAGCTCCAGCGCATGCCGCTCGTCGGCAACTGGATCGATGCGCACTTCCCGCGTTGGCTGCTTGACGGCCTCGGGGTCAACTTCTATTTTGGCGGTACGTCGCTGCTCATCGTGGTCGGCGTCGCCATGGACACAGTCAACCAGATTGAGGCGCAGCTGATCATGCGCCATTACGAAGGATTTACGCCGCGCGCCGGCCGGATTCGCGGGCGCCGGAGCAGCGTCTGAGATCGATTTGGATGATTGGCAATTTGAGTCATTGAAGATTTCTGTTGGAATCGCAGTGACCAGATGAATCAATGGCTCGATTGTGCATAATCCTATTCGGTCCTCCCGGCTCGGGGAAAGGAACTCAAGCCAAGCTCTTGCGGTCGTGCATGAGCGGTGCCCATATCTCGACCGGAGATATGCTCCGGGAGCGGGTTGCCTCGGGAGACGAACTTGGCAGTAAGGTTGCCGATCTGATGGCCTCCGGGCAGTTAGTGCCCGACGAATTGGTCAATCGGCTGGTCGAAGACCGGATCGAATTACCGGATTCGGCGAATGGATTCATCCTCGATGGATATCCGCGGACGGTTCCGCAGGCGGAGATTCTGACCGGGATGCTTGAGGGGAAGGGAATCGGCCCGATGGTGGTTCACCTGAAAGTCGATTACAATAAGATTATTGCCCGCCTCTCCGGCCGGCGGCAGTGTCCCCAGTGTGGGTCCCTGTACAGCTTGGCCTCGAACGCGCCGAATATCGCAGAGGTTTGCGACTACTGTGGTTCGCAGTTGGTGATTCGCGAGGACGATCGCGAAGATGTCATCCGCGGAAGGCTGGATGCGTACGATCGGCAGACGAAGCCGGTTTTGGAGTTTTTTAGGCAGTCCGGTGTGGAGTGCCAGGATGTGGATGGAAACGACGGATCGCCGCAAGCGATCTCCCAGCGAATCTGCGGACTCATTCAGGAGCGGCGGATGGCGGCGGGTAAGTAGCCATGGCTTCGGCCGAACTGATTGAGCAAAAGCGGATGATCGTGCGAAAGAGCCCCTCGGAACTCGAGAAAATGCGCCGCAGCGGGCTGCTCGTCTACGAAATTCTGCAAACGCTGGCAGGCATGGTGGAAGAGGGAGTCTCGACAGACGACCTGGAGCACGCAGCCGCCAAAATGATTTCGGATGCGGGCGCCAAGCCGGCGTTCAAAGGGTATTACACGCCGAGCGCCGGAACGAAGTATCCCTTCGTGCTGTGCGCGTCGGTGAATGAAGAGGTTGTCCACGGGATGCCGTCCACAAAGCGGATCCTGAAGAAGGGCGACATTATCTCGCTCGATACCGGAGTCCAGTTGAATGGATACTTCGGAGATTCCGCCGTAACGGTACCGGTGGGCGAGATTTCGGATTCAGTGAGGCGCCTGCTCAAGGTGACCCAGGAGTCGCTCGAGTTGGCGATCGAACAGGTTCGGCCGGGCAACCGGCTGTTTGACGTGTGCGGCACTGTGGAGAAACATGTCGTTTCGAACGGCTTCTCCATCGTCCGCGAATTTGTCGGCCACGGGATCGGAACGCAGCTCCACGAGGAGCCGCAGATTCCCAATTACGTGGATCGCAAGAATGAGAATCCGCGCCTCAAGGAGGGCATGGTGCTCGCGATCGAGCCCATGGTCAACTCCGGAAAGCCGGATACGAAGGTTTTGGCCGACCGCTGGACCGCCGTTACCAAGGATGGTTCGCTTTCGGCCCATTTTGAGCACATGGTCGCCGTGACAGCGGATGGGCCGTGGGTTCTGTCGCGGCCCTGAAGGGGAACCGTGGCGAAGGCGGAAGGCAGCAGCGGGAAGCCGGTGGCCGGAAAGCCGGGTCCGATGGTTGAGGGAGAGGTTGTTGATCTCCTCCCGAATGCCACCGTTACGGTGAAGGCCGGCGGCCGGATCGTTCTGGCGCACTTTGCCGGGGCGGCTTCCGGAGCGAATTTTGTCCGGCTACGGCCGGGCGACCGGGTGAAGGTGGCGGTTTCGCCGCACGATCCGGGCAGGGGACGAGTGGTCGAGCTGTTGAAGGGCTGAGTCGAAGCGCCTCCAGCAAGGCCGGGTTCTAACGAAGCGAGGAAACGAGGCGGTATGAAAGTTCGGGCGTCAGTGAAGAAAATGTGCGACAAGTGCAAAGTCATCCACCGCGAAGGCGTGGTGCGGGTGATCTGCTCGAATCCGAAGCACAAGCAGCGGCAGGGATAAGGAATACACGAACATGGCACGTATTGCAGGCGTTGATTTACCACCGAAGAAGCGCGCGGAAATCGGGCTAACTTACATTTACGGGATCGGTCGCACTCGCGCCAAGTCCCTGTTGCACCGGGCGAATATCGATCCGAACAAGAAGATCGGCGACCTCACGGAAGAGGACGTCAATCACATCCGTCAGATCCTCGAGGCCGAAGGCTCCGTCGAAGGCGACCTCCGCAAGGAAGTCTCGATGAACATCAAGCGCCTCATCGAAATGCAGGCGTATCGCGGCGTCCGTCACCGCCGTGGCTTGCCCGTCCGCGGCCAGCGTTCGCACACCAATGCCCGTACCCGCAAGGGTCCGCGCCGCGGCACCGTCGCCAACAAGAAGAAAGCATCCGCGAAGACGTAATCGCGGTCACCAAGGATTTCAACCATGGCAAAAGCAGCAGCCAAGTCCGGCAAGAAGAAGACCTTCAAGAAGAAGGAAAAGAAAAGCGTCCCCATGGGCCTCGTGCACGTGCAGGCGTCGTTCAACAACACCATCGTCACGTTCACCGACCCGATCGGCAACGTGCTCTCGTGGTCCAGTTCCGGCTCGCTCGGTTTCCGCGGATCCCGCAAGGGCACCCCGTTCGCCGCGCAGCAGGCCTCGCTGACGGCTGCCCAGAAAGCCAAGGAATACGGCCTTCGCGTGGTCGAAGTCCGCGTCTCCGGCCCCGGCGCCGGACGCGAATCCGCTGTCCGCGCGCTCGCGACCGTTGGAATCGAAGTGCGCTCCATTAAGGACGTCACGCCGATTCCGCACAACGGTTGCCGTCCGCCCAAGCGCCGCCGCGTCTGACGCCGCGCCGCAAGAATCCGCTGGTGCTCAAGCACCGGCGGGATGAAAAGAATTTGTGTAGAGTCAGCTCAAGCAGGACGAAGGCTTCGGCCGTAAACTGCACCTGATCTCAACGTTAGAAGTAGAGAAAGGTTTCATGGCACGTTATATTGGTCCCGTTTGCCGGCTGTGCCGGCGCGAAGGTACGAAGCTGTTCCTCAAAGGCGAGCGCTGCCACACGGAAAAATGCGCGATCGAAAAGCGCAATTTTGTTCCCGGCCAACACGGCCAGACGCGCAAAACGAAGAAAGTAGTCGGCTACGGACTCCAGCTTCGCGAGAAGCAGAAAGCCCGCCGCTACTATCAACTCCTCGAAGGGCAGTTTCGCAACTTGTTCGAGAAGGCGTCGGCGATGAAGGGCGTCACCGGCGATAATCTCCTCGGCATGCTCGAAAAGCGTCTAGACAACGTCATCTACCGCATGGGATTCGGCACTTCGCGCGCACAGGCCCGCCAGGTCGTCCGCCACGGCCATATTGACGTCAATGGCCATAAAGTCAACATCCCGTCGTATCAGGTACGGCCCGGCGATGTGGTGTCGGTTCGCGAGAAGAGCAAGAAGAACATCACGATTCTGTCCGCTCGCGATGCTACCGCCCACGCGCCCGCGCCCAACTGGCTCGACGTGGATCGCGAAAATCTTTCCGCCAAGGTCCAGCAACAGCCCAAGCGCGAGGACCTGGTGCAGATCCAGCTGAATGAGCAGCTGATCGTCGAGTTGTACTCGAAGTAATGCTCAGCAAGCTAGACAAAGGTATCGGAGCAGACGAGGTCAAATATGTTTAAAGGTTTCCAGAAACCGAAGCGCCTGGTCGCGAACACGGAAACGCTCACCGACCGCTATGGCATGTTCACTGCCCAGCCGTTTGAGCGCGGCTTTGGTTCTACGATCGGCACCGGCTTGCGCCGGGTGCTTCTCAGCTCCATCGAAGGCGCCGCGATAACCGCGGTCCGGATCGACGGGGTTTCGCACGAATTCAGCCCCATTCCGGGCGTCGTCGAGGACGCCACCGACATCATCCTGAACCTGAAGCAGGTTCCCTTCAAGATGACGGGTGAAGGCACCCGCATCGCCCGCCTCCGCATCGACGGCAACGGCGAAGTCATGTCCGGGCAGATTGAAACCGATCATGACGTCGAAGTGCTCGACCGCAACATGCACATCGCGACCGTGGCCGAGGGCGGCAAGCTCAACATTGAGATGCGCCTCAAGTCCGGACGCGGATACGTCGCCGCGGACCGCAACTTCGACGAGGACCTGCCGCTCGGATACATTCCGATCGACTCGGTCCACTCGCCAGTCCGCAAGGTGAACTTCTCCGTCGAGGCCGCGCGCCTCGGCCAGAATACGGACTACGACAAGCTCACCATCGAAGTGTGGACCAATGGAGCCATCTCGCCCGCCGACGCTGTCGGTCAGGCGTCCAAGCTCCTGAAAGACCACATGGCGATCTTCATCAACTTCGAGGAAATCCCCGAAGTCACGGAAGAGCCCGCCGAGCGCGCGATGAACCAGATGAACGAGGTTCTCAACCGCTCCGTCGAAGAGCTGGAGCTCAGCGTCCGTTCGTACAACTGCCTCAAGAACGCGAATATTCAAACGATCGCGGACCTGGTGCAGAAGACCGAAGCCGAAATGCTCCGCACGAAGAACTTCGGCCGCAAGTCGCTCAACGAAATCAAGGAAATCCTCGGCTCGCTCGGGCTCGGCTTCGGCATGAAGTTCGATTCCCAGGGCCGGCTCGTCGCCCCCGCGGGCGGTTCGCTTCCGATCACCATGTCGGATTCCGACACCGACGCCGACCTGGATGTCGACGACGATGAAGTAGGGGACGAGGCCACGGAGTAATCACCCGCCGGATCGGCGGGCTGGGGCGCTAGGATGGGCCTCGGCGGCGAAAGAATACAATGCGACATCTCAAATCAGGCAATAAACTCAAGCGCGACATGAGCGCGCGCCGCGCCCTCCTGCGCAACCTCGTTACCAGCGTCATCGACAATGAGCGCATCGTCACCACGGTTCCCAAGGCGAAAGCCGCGAAGCCGCTGGTCGAGAAGATGATCACGCTTGCCAAGCGCGATACCCTGCACGCCCGGCGTCAGGCCGCCGCGTTCCTGATGACCCCCGCCGCCGTCAAGAAGCTGTTCGACAAGCTCGGAACCCGCTTCGGACAGCGCAACGGCGGTTACACCCGTATCACCCGCCTCGGACCCCGCAAGGGCGATGGCGCTGAACAGTGCATGCTCGAACTCGTCGGATCGGAGCTCGTCAAGCGCGCCGCCGACCGCGCCCGGCGCCGTGAAGAGCGCCTGGAAGCCATGCGCAAAGGCGAAGAGGGCGGCGAACCCGAGTAGCTCCCGCGCAAAGTCCCAAA
>JBDTTK010000231.1:0-6722 GCA_039930685.1 Bryobacteraceae bacterium
TGGCCACTCGGAAGAGGTCGTCGGCCAGGCGATTCGCGACCGATCACCCGCGCCATTCGTGTTTACGAAGTGTACGTTGGTCTGGGACGCGGCGCGGACCGTCAGTCACAACCTCGAAGCCGCGTCGATCCGGAGAGAGGCGGAAGCAAGTCTCCGCCGCCTCGGCGTGGACGTGATCGACTTGTACCAGATGCACTGGCCGGCCTGGAAAGGCCAGCCGGAGGGCGTCTCGCCGGGCTCCGTCGAAGAGGCGGTGGGTGAACTGACGCGGCTGCGTGAAGAGGGCAAGATCCGCCATACTGGCGTTTCAAATTTCAACGCCGATCAGATCGCCAGAGCGAACGCGATCGCGCCGATTGTTTCGGTGCAGCCTCCGTATTCCATTCTGAACCGGGCGATCGAGCAGTCCCTGCTCCCGTACGCGGCGAAGAACAACATCGGCGTACTTGGATACTCACCGATGGCGTCTGGTCTGCTTACGGGGGCGATGACGCGCGAGCGGATCGCCGCTCTCGATGCGAACGACTGGCGCCATCGCAATCGGAATTTCCAGGAACCGAAGCTAACCGCGAATCTGGCGCTGGTCGAAGTACTGCGTGCAATTGGCGCACGTCACGAGAGGACGCCAGGCGAAGTCGCGATTGCGTGGAGCCTGCACAATCCGGCGGTGACGGCGGCGATCGTGGGTATCCGCAAGAAGGACCAGGTCGACGGCGTGATTGGCGCGTTAGAGTTCCGGCTGAGCGATGCGGAGTACGAGGAAATCGAGGCAGCGGCTCCGGTGGGGTGACGCGCCGCCAAGACCCTGGCGACCGCACGCGTCCGTGCAAAAGTGGCGGATCACAGACCGGGAGGTCGTGCCGAGGAGCGCGACCTCACGATTGCGCCTCAAAGTGTCGCGCCTCAACGCGTGTGGCCGCTGCGGAGTGTTCTATCATCAGTGGTTCACCGATTCCCTGTCGAAAACAGGCCCGCCGCGCGGCCGGCCATCGAAATTCGAACGCATTCCGGAGAGCTGATCCCATGATGTTGCGCGTAATCCTTCCATTAGTTCTTGCGGCGGGCCTGTGCGGCGCGCAGACGTACGATGCTTCGTACTTCAAAGCGCTGAAGTGGCGTTCCATCGGACCGGCTCGCGGGGGCCGGTCGATCGCGTCGGCGGGCAGCGGCGCCCGTCCGAACGAGTACTACTTTGGCGCGGTCGGCGGCGGATTGTGGAAGACGACGGACGGCGGCGTGACGTGGAAGCCGGTAACCGATGGGCAGATCGCGAGTTCGTCGGTGGGTGCGGTGGCGGTGGCGCCGTCGAATCCGGATATCGTCTACATCGGCATGGGCGAAGTCGAGCTGCGCGGCAACATCATGCAAGGCGACGGCGTGTACAAATCGACGGACGCGGGTAAGACGTGGAAGCATGCGGGCCTTGGCGATAGCCAGACGATCTCGCGGATCCGCGTGCATCCGACGAATCCGGACATTGTCTACGCGGCGTCGTTCGGACACCCGTACGGACCGAACGAAGAGCGCGGCGTGTTCCGTTCAAAGGACGGTGGCAAGTCCTGGACGCGCGTGCTGTTCCGATCGGACCGCGTTGGTGCGGTGGATTTGTGCATGGACCCGAACAATCCTAACGTCTTGTTCGCATCGCTGTGGGACGCATATCGGACACCCTGGAGCCTCTCGAGCGGCGGACCTGGGTCGGGGCTTTTCAAGTCGACCGACGGCGGCGATACGTGGAAGGAGATCACGCGGAATCCGGGATTGCCGCAAGGCGTGATCGGCAAGATCGGCGTCGCGGTTTCGGGCGGCGATTCGAAACGCGTCTACGCGATTGTCGAAGCCGAAGACGGCGGCGTGTATCAGTCGGAAGACGCCGGCGCGACGTGGACCCGCGTCTCCGAAGACCGGCGCGTCCGGCAGAGGGCGTTCTACTACTCGCGCATCTATGCCGATCCGAAGGAAAAGGACACCATCTACATTCTCAATACGTCGTTCTTCAAGTCGGTCGACGGAGGTAAGAAGTACAAAGTCATTCGCACACCGCATGGCGACAATCACGATCTTTGGATCGCGTCGAACGACACCCACCGCATGATCAACTCGAACGATGGCGGCGGCAACGTGTCGATCAACGGCGGCGAGACTTGGACCGGACAGCAGTATGCGACGGCGCAGTTGTATCACGTCGCGACGACGAAGGACGTTCCGTATCACGTGTGCGGAGCGCAGCAGGACAACTCGACGATTTGCGTGTCGAGCGAGGCCCCGCGCGGCGGTGGCGGCGGGGGCCGGACTCCGTCGTTGATGTACGCAGTCGGCGGCGGCGAGAGCGGATACATCGCGCCCGATCCAAAGGATCCGAACTACTTCTACGCGGGCAGCCAGGGCGCACTACTGACCAAGTACGACCGGCGCAGCAGTTGGACGCGTGACATTCAGGTGTATCCGCTGTTCTTCTCCGGGCAAGCCGCGTCGACGCTGAAGGAACGGTGGCAGTGGACATTCCCGATCGTATTCTCGCCGATGAACGGCAACGTGCTCTATACGACGTCGCAGCATTTGTGGAAGACCACGAACGACGGGCAGAGCTGGCAGAGCATCAGCCCGGATTTGACGCGGGCGGATCCGAAGACGCTGGGAGATTCGGGCGGTCCGATTACGAAGGATCAGAACGGTCCGGAGATTTACGCGACGATCTTCGCGGTTGCGCCGTCGTTCTTCGACGCCAACACCATCTGGACCGGGTCGGATGATGGTCTGGCGCATATTACGCGCGACGGCGGCAAGAGCTGGACGAAGATCACGCCGCAGGGCCTGCCGGACTTCGCGCGCATTTCGCTGATCGACGCGTCGCATCACAAACCGGGCGCGGCATATCTGGCGGCGAAGTTGTATCAGCTCGACGATCGGCGTCCGTATTTGTACAAGACCTCCGACTACGGCAAGACCTGGACCAAGATCGTGGATGGCATTCCGGCGAACGCCTTCACGCATGCGATCCGGGAGGATCCGCAGAAGGCGGGTTTGCTGTATGCCGGGACCGAGCACGGGATTTACGTTTCGTTCGATGACGGCGCGCATTGGCAGTCGCTGAATCTCGATCTTTCCGATACGCAGGTGTCGGATATCGTCGTCGAAGAGAACGACCTGGTGATCGCGACGCACGGGCGCTCGTTCTACGTGCTCGACGGGATTGGCGCATTGCGGCAAATGGGTCCGCAGGTGGTCGGATCCGCGGTTCACCTATTTACTCCCGGAGCGGCCATCCGGTCTGTGTCGGCCGCGAATCTCGACTACTATCTGGCGAAGGCGTCGGACAAAGTAACGATCGACATTCTCGATGCAAAGGGTGGACTGGTTCGAAGCTTTGTTGGCACACCGGAGGACGATAAGAAAAAGCCCGGCGCAGCGGCTGGCGATGAGGATGACGATCCGCGGCCACGTGGTCCGAAGCCTCCGGCGCGCGTCGCAGGGCTGAACCGCTTTACGTGGGACATGCGCTATCCGGGCGCGAAGACGTTCGAAGGCATGGTGGTATGGAGCGCGAATCCAAGTGTGGGTCCGGAGGCGGTTCCCGGGAAGTATCAGGTCCGGCTGACGGCAAACGGCGAAACGCGTACGGCGCCGCTCGAGGTGTTGATCGATCCGCGATTGAAGGACGTCACGCAGAAGGATCTGGAAGAGCAATTCAAGCTCGCCAGCCAGGTCCGGGACAAATTCTCCGAAGCGAATGAGATGGTGATTCTGATTCGCGAGATCAAAAAGCAGATCAAGGACAGGAACGACAAGGCAAAAGATCCGTCCATCGCCGCGGCGGGCGAAAAGTTGGAAACACGGTTGAGCCGGGTGGAGGAAGAGGTCTACCAGGTCCGCAACCGCAGCAACCAGGATCCGCTGAATTTTCCGATCAAGCTCAATAATCTGCTTGGGGCGCTGGCGCGCAGCATTATGACCGGCGATGCGCGTCCGACGGATCAGGCGTATGTCGTGTTCAAGGAGTTATCGGAACGCCTTGCAGCCGAGCAAGCCAAGCTGAAGCAGGTCCTCGAGACAGACTTAAAGGGGATGAACGACACCTTGGCGTCGAAGGGTCAGGCCGCGATCGCGGTTAAGTAACGGGTCAAGCGAGATCGCTCCCGAAGACTAAAGGAGTACATTCGTGAATTCCATTCGTTCCACATCGCGACGTCGCTTTCTGGCTGACGCGGGCCGGATGGCCGCGGCAGGAGCGCTCTTCGGAAGGGTCGCCACCGCGGCTGACGATAACCCGCCAGCCGATCCGAAATTGCTGGAGAGGGCGAAGGCGCTGCTGGAGCAGGCTCCGCTGATCGATACCCACAACGATCTGCCCTCGATGTTTCTCGAGACGAAGGCGGGCGACCTGACTTCGTTCGACCTTAGCAAGCGCCAGCTCGCGCTTTGCGCCGACGTGCCGCGCCTTCGCGAAGGCCGCGTCGGAGTTCAGTACTGGTCTGTCTTCACGGAATCCGCGACGCAGAAGACACACGTCTCGCTGCATGAGGCGATCCGCGAGTTCGATGTGGCCCTCCGCTTTATCCACGGTCAGCCGGCGTTCGAACAGGCGAGAACCGCGGACGACATCGAGCGCATCCACAAAGCGGGGCGCATTGCCTGCCTGCTCGGCGTCGAGGGCGGCCACATGATCGAAAATTCGCCGGCAGCGCTGCGCGTTTTCCACGAGCTCGGCGCGCGGTACATGACGCTGACGCACTGGGACAATATCGACTGGGCCGATGCCGGCACCGACCGCCCCGAGCACTATGGACTCACTGAATTCGGGAAGCGCGTGGTGAAGGAGATGAACCGGCTGGGCATGTTCACCGATCTTTCGCACGTCAGTCCGGACACGATGCGCGATGCGCTCAGCGTGACGCGCGCTCCGGTGATCTTTTCGCATTCGAACGCGCTCGCCTTAAATCCGCATCCACGGGGAGTGCCAGACGACGTGCTGCGACAGATGCCGGCGAATGGCGGCGTGGTCCACGTGAACTTCATCAAGGATTTTGTTTCGCCGAAACACGCGGCGTGGGACGCGAAGCATACGGCAGAGATCAAGGATTTGCATGGGCGAATTCCGACCGACAAAACGATCGCCGCGGCCCTGCTGGATTGGGAGAAGGCGAATCCGGCGCCGCGCGGCACGATCTCGGACGTTGCCGATCATATCGACCACATTCGCAAGGTCGCGGGCATCGACCATATCGGAATCGGCGCGGACTTCTACGACGTGGCTCCGGACTCCATGGTTCTCGGTCTCGAGAATGTTACACGCTATCCATACCTGTTCGCGGAACTGTTGCGGCGCGGATACTCAGACGGCGACGTAATGAAGGTCGCGGGACGAAATCATTTGCGGGCCATGCGGCGGATGGAGAAGGTCGCGGCGGAACTGCAAAAATCGGAATCGCCGCTCATTACCGAACCTCCCATCGCCAAGTAGATCTAGCGCGATGTGGTGGCCGCACGGACATATGCGGGCTTCACAGGGCTGCCGGTACGGCATTCCGTCGCGTACGCCGCGTACGAATCCGCGTTGTGGAGTCGCTTGTCCGCGTTGAGAACCGAGATCGTCGAGTCGGTAAACCAACCGCGGCCATTGTCGACGATGCCGCTGCCGCCCGGGAAGCCGACGAAGTGGGCCATTTCGTGCAGCATGATGAACGCACAGAATTCGCCGTCAGTAAGCGCAAAAAACGCACGGCGGCCCAGATAGATCCTTCCTTCGTCGAGTTTCAACTTTTCGTTAATTTCACCCTGGTGGAAGAAGCCGTTGGTGAAGGTAAAGGCGATGCGGGGATCGCCGCTCGGGTCCATTTCGAAGGCTCCCGCGCCAAGCGCGCCGGGCATCAAAAGGGCCGCCGAGTAAATGTTGAAGACGCTGATGATGTTGCGGATGGCGATTTGCCGGGCGTTCGCGCCCAGCTGATTTAGCGCGAAGTGGCGGTCGAGGCGGTTGTTTGCGGCGCCTTGCCCGAGATCAAAGCCGCCGGTCGGCGCGATAGCGGTGAGAAGGCTGGCGGCGGACGCGCGAATGGCGGTCCGCACGAGGCCCAAGTGAGAAACCAATTTCGTTTTGATCGCGGCTTGCTCGGCCGGGTCGACGGGCAGATTTGAAAACAGGATCTGATTGATCCGCTGGATCGTCTGCTTGTTGGGCTCGATCAGACCGTCCGCACCTTTGATCCCGAACTGCTTGACCTGAAAGTCGACGATCGCTTTGTTGGTTTTCGGACCGCATTTGCCGTCGACGACCAACTTCACGGTGGGTCCCCCGCGGAACGGCGTGATCTGGTTCAGGGACTCCTGGATGGTTCGCACATCGGGATCGATATTGCGGGCTTTGAATCCCTGTCCAACGGGCAGCGAGATCGAGACCAAGGTGTCGCTCGCAGGAATGGAGCTTGTAACAGCGGCGTCCGTTCCGCTACGGCACAGGCCGTCAAGGCCCATCGAAAGCAGACCAACCATGATTTGTCCCTCCAACGGACCGACTCTCAGGATGCCGACGGTCGCCGGCCACTAGTGTCTCTCAGATACGCGCAAGAACGCCGGAAAGAGGTCCGAAAATTGGTTGTGGCGATACGGGCGTGCCGTCGGGAGACGTGATATTCTCTCGCAGGGAGTCACTCATGGAGCCAACCAGGCCGAAATTACCAAGCGCCGCGATCGAACTGTATAACCGCTTTATCCACGGCGGGATG